>JAMOPE010000261.1 GCA_027064785.1 Geobacteraceae bacterium | reverse complement strand
CAGGTCGGTAAGGGCGGGGTGGTCAAAGATCAGCAGTTACACGATCAGGTTGTCGAGCAGGTTTGTGAGCTGATTATCCGTTTGAACTGTCAGGTTCTTGGTTTAACCGAAAGTCCGATTCTTGGCCCGAAGGGGAATCGTGAATTTCTGGTTTACATGAAAAAGAATAACAATAAGGGTTAGATTTCTTTTCCAACATTTTCGGTTAGATATCTCGACAAATCTTTGTTACTATTTCGGTTGCCTAACCGTTAATTTCTTGTGGAGGTGTGATGACTTCTGATTGCCTGTTCTGTAAAATTATTTCCGGTGATATCCCGGCAACGATACGCTATGAAGACGACCGGGTTATTGCGTTCGATGATATTGACCCTAAAGCACCCTGCCATTTTCTCATTATTCCTAAAAAACATATAGCAACAGCTCTTGATTTAACGCCTGAAGATAATGAACTCATTGGGCATATCTATCAGGTTGCCGGCAAAATTGCGCGGGACTCGGGTTTTGCCGATGCTGGCTATCGTGTTGTTAATAATTGTAACAAAGCCGGTGGGCAGGTGGTGTGGCATCTCCATTTCCATCTTCTTGGCGGACGGAACATGACCTGGCCTCCGGGGTAGAAAGACCTATGGCAGAGTTTGATAGTCAGACAGAACAGCGCTTAATGACCGACATTATGGAGTTACTGGTCACCCATTACGGTGCTGAACTCTCAGAGGATGAACTCGATTACGAAATCGACCGGGTTGAGCATGCGCTTGAGCACGCCCGTACATCACATCAGGGGCAGTTCCGTAAGTCGGGTGAGCCGTATATCTTCCATCCCCTGCGGGTGACTCATCTGGCGGCACGCCACTGGATGGACTTTCCTTCTGTGATCGCTGCACTGCTTCACGATGTTGTTGAAGACACTCCTGTGACCCTTGATGATATCCGGGAAAAGTACGGTGAAGAAGTTGCGCATCTGGTCGATGGTCTGACAAAGGTCACATCTGAAATCCTCAGTCGTGAGGATCTAAAAAAAGAAACTTATAAAAAAACATTGCTGGTCGCTATTGATGATATCCGGGTTTTGTGTCTTAAATTCTGGGATCGCATTGACAACTTGCGGACGATTGATGCTCTGCCGCCCCACAAACAGAAATTAATCGCTGAAGAGACACGAACTGTTTACGTTCCTCTTGCACAACATTTAGGGATGGGCTATGTCGCGACAGAGTTGGAGTCTCTCTCTTATTCACTTCTTTATCCCCGCCGTGCCAGAGACTATGAAGCGACGATTGCCGAGAAGAAAGGGGTTAATGAGACTTTTCTACGTAAGATTCGTGCCCGGGTTCACAATGCCTGTGAAAAGCAGAAACTCGATATCCTGCTCAAAGATCGCTGGCGCCCTTTCTCTCTAGCTTCGGCGCGGAGTAAACAGCGTGGATTTTCAGCTCTTTACACCCTTGAGGTCCAGGTGAACCGGATCATGGATGCCTATCTGTTCCTGGGGATTCTCCACGGCTTGTTCCCACCGATACCGGGGAAGATCCGCGACCACCTCAATTTGACATCTCAGCACGGCTATCAAGCTCTTAAGACGACCGTCCAGGCTGACGAACAGCGCTTGCGGGTTGAGATCACAACGCGTAAACTGACCCGGTTTAATGAGTCGGGTGTTCTGGCTCCGGGATTTAAGTTCCGTCACGAAAATTTCCGCGATCTTATCCGCTCGCTGATGGAAGGGGAGTCGGCATTCGATACCGAATCTCTCCGCTTGGCTTCGGCAACAATTCAGGTCTACACTCCGCAAGGTGAGATCCAAACCCTCCCGGAGGGAAGCAGCATCCTCGACTTTGCCTTCGAAATTCATGATTCCCTCGGTCTGCATGCTCGCCGCGGTGTGATTAATGGCCGAACACGACAACTAAAAACCCGGCTCCTTGACGGAGATCAAATTGAAGTTGAAACCTCAGATAAACCACAAGTGCTGCCTAAATGGCTTGAGTGGGCGGTGACCCCCCGGGCACGGAACAGTATCCGTCGCTATCTAAGAAATAAAGTTCGATCAACCTGATTTTTTACAGGAATAAATTATGCTGAAGTCACTGTTTCTCGTTGGTTT
>JAMOPE010000260.1 GCA_027064785.1 Geobacteraceae bacterium | reverse complement strand
GGTGTTGTCGATGCGTGGGCGGCAATAATATCTGCTGCCATTTCCATGATGTTTGCCATGCGATTTTTCTCCTGTCAGGTTGGACTGCTATCTGAATTTATAGAAATTCCCCCCTGCTTCATAAGTCATGAACATTCTTAGAATATAAAGTGTTCTCAATGCAAGAGTAAAAGATGATTTAAACGATCTATTTACTTTATTTATTGTTGCCGGCTGGTTTATTGTTTTAAAAATACATAAAATACAGGTAAATAAACAATAAGCTTATTTAGATTGGCGGTCTATTGGATGAATATACGACGCTCACTCGAAGAATTTGAATCACAGATTCTTTCCCCTCAAGCATGTTTAAGTTCGGAAAGCCGGGGCCGAAAATTCCCGGCAAAAGAATGTTCAATTCGGACTGTTTTCCAACACGATAGAGATCGAATTTTACATAGTAAGGCTTTTCGCCGATTGAAATATAAGACTCAGGTTTTTCTTTCACCTGAAGGGGATCATTATCGAACCCGCCTGACCCATACACTGGAAGTCTCACAGGTGGCTAGAACAATTTCACGGGCACTGCGTCTTAATGAAGATCTTACCGAGGCTATTTCTCTGGGGCACGATCTTGGTCATACCCCGTTTGGCCACGTTGGTGAGCGTGTTCTTGGTGAGTTAGTCCCCGGGGGGTTCCATCATGTCCGTCAGAGCCTCAGAGTTGTTGATGTCCTGGAAAAAGACGGGCGGGGTTTGAATCTGACTTTCGAGGTGCGTGACGGAATCTTGAAACACTCGAAGGGGCAGGGTGGGCTTCTCGCTCCCGATGGAAAATCGCGAGCAGTGACGCTGGAAGGGCAGATTGTTCGTCTGGCCGATATTATCGCTTATGTCAGTCATGATCTCGATGATGCTATCCGCGGCCGAGTGATCAGAAAGTCAGATATTCCCAAAGATATTTCAACTGTTGTCGGTTTGCGCCACTCTTGCCGGATTGACCGGATGGTTCGGGATTTGATTCGGGAGACCCTTGCCGATGATTGTTCTACTATCCGACTCTCCACTGAGATGGACGAGGCTATCAGATCGTTGCGCAGCTGGCTCTTTGACCATGTTTATCAGGCTGATTCAGTACAAGTCGAGTTTAATAAAGCATCTCATCTTCTTCATGAGCTGTTTTATTATTTTTGCGACAATGAGGATATTTTTGTTCAGAGTGGCGGAAGGCGGTTTGGTGACGATAGCCTGGAAATTTCGGTTGCCGATTTCATTGCCGGAATGACTGATCGGTTTGCACTTTCTTTATATCGGGAACGTTTTTTGCCGCAGCCATGGAGAAGTATTTGATGTGCAATTGTTTATTGGAGTTCTTTGATAAAAGCTTGACACTTTTTAATCTCTATGGTAGCTTCTGAGGCGCTTTCCTTGGAAAATCAAGGAGTTCTGAGTGCTTCAAGAGGGACTATGAGCGGAGCCAACCATAGAGCATTAATTTTCCGGCTGGGGGATATCTCCTTTTTACTTGCGTTGGCTCAGGTCGTTGAAGTCGTAGAGCAGACAGCTGAGATGCTTGATGCCGGGAGGAGTGATATCAGCCGCGGGATTGTTTCGGCTCTGTGGTTCCGGAAAACCTGGATACCGGTTGTTGATCCGGCATTAAAGCTGGATATCGCTTCAGACGTTGAGATAAACGATAAGACGGCGATTGTTTTGCATAGTTCCGAGGGGAACTGGGCATTACTGGTTGATGATATTTCTGAGCTGGCGGTTATGGATAATTTCAAGTCGTGCAGCATCCCGTTTTTATTAAAGGTTTCTGCGACGGGTTTTTATTCACGGGTCAAGCTTTTACATGATTGCCCGGTTGTTGTTTTTGAGCCGGAGAGTTATTACGGTTCAACGGTTTGTCCCGGATGAATCGTTTCGGTCTCTTTGATGTTGGATCTATTGGGTTTGCCATTCCTCTGTCGCAGATCGGGAAGATTTTGCAGGGGGCAGAGCTTCACCAGTTACCACGTTTACCGGGAGCTGTCGTTGCGGTTCTGGTTGCTGGGGAGCAATTGGTTCCGCTGCTGGATGTCGGACCGCTTTTGGGTCGGGAACCTCAATCTCTCCATTCTCAGGGATA
>JAMOPE010000259.1 GCA_027064785.1 Geobacteraceae bacterium | reverse complement strand
TGAGCCGCCTCTTTGTGAGCAGGATATTTGGGATGATCAGGTTTTGGCACAAATCCAAGCCCCAGCTGCCGGATATCGATCCCCAACTTATCGCGCAGCCCCACCAGTTCACCGGTGCTGCTATCCGATTTCATAAATTGAAGAATCAGAATCCGCTGTCCGTGTCCTGCTGCCCGGACTGCCATGCCAAAAGATGCGGTCGATTTTCCTTTACCGTTCCCGGTAAATATCAGAATATTTTTTGCCATGTCACCACCTCATAATATTCCCTCTCCCTGAGGGAGAGGGCCAGGGTGAGGGAAATTAACTGATCAGTTCCCCCTCATCCGCCCGTTGGGCACCTTCTCCCCGAGGGAGAAGGATTATAAAAACAAGTTTACAATAATCCCACTTGTCGCGACCAAAAGCGATGTCACCACCATCAATCTGACCGCCTGCTGAATATGTACCGCCTGTAGAGGCTGCACAGCGTCACCCATCAGGGGACGATTCGATTCTTCACCACCATAATAGTTGAGACCACCAAGTTGTATTCCTAACGCCCCGGCAAATGCCGCTTCGGTCTGCCCGCCATTGGGGCTGGGATGATTGTGACGATCCCTTTGTAATATCCGCCGTGCCCCGGGGCCATCGAGCTTGAGCAGTCCTGCAGCAATCGGAATGAATAAGGCCGTCAAACGTGCCGGTAAAAAGTTCACCAGATCATCAAAGCGTGCCGCTGCCCAACCAAATTGGAGATACCGCTCATTTTTGTAGCCAAAGGTGGAATCGAGAGTGTTGACTGCTTTATAAAACATCACCCCCGCCGGTCCGGCGATAAAAGCAAAAATCAGCGGAGCAGTCACCCCGTCCACCGTATTCTCAGCCACACTTTCGACAGCCGCCCGGGTAATTTCACCTTCGTCCAGTTTTTCGGTATCGCGCCCCACCAGCATGGCAATCTGTTGACGTGCTTCATCGAGATCTCCCGCAGCAAGGGGTCGATAAACCGCCAGAGCATGCCCCCGCAGATCGCGCATGGCAAAACCGGTGTAGAGAATAAGTATCGCAACTAGATCACCCAGGAGCGGATTTATGCTGCTGGCAAGGGCACAAAAATCCCAGGTTAAAACAGTTGTGACCAGAACAACCACAATGACGGTAATAATCCCGGCAACTTTGGCATCAAACTGTTTTCTTAATGGTTGCTCCAAATAGAGAGCAAATCGACCGATTCCAGTGACCGGGTGCGGCAGCCAGCGGGGATCACCGATAACGGCATCGAGCAACAGTGCCAGAACGATTTGGAGCCATAAGGGTATCACAACTTTAACACCTGATAAATTTTGTCCATATCGAGAGAATCGCGAACATGATCAGCAAGACGGTCGAGAGCCGGCTCCAGGTCATAACAGCAACCGGTCTCGCCCAGAGGTTGCCACCCGTTACGAATTCTCAATCGGTCAAGAAACCAGCGCCGGAAGCCATCGGCATCAAATACACCGTGTAGATAAGTCCCCCAGATATGGTCCTGACCGGCAACCCAATGGCCAATAATATCACCATCTTCCCGCCTTATCAGCGGCTGCAGCCCCTCACCGCAGCTGGTACCGTGATGGATCTCGTAGCCACTGATCGCCTCACCAGAAGGGATATGATTTGCTCGGCAACTGGTGGTCGTTTTACCCGGTTGCAGAGTTGTTTTCATCGGCAACAAACCCAATCCTCGACAACTGCGGCCCAGCGATTCAATCTGATGAGGGTCATCAATCATTTCTCCTAAAAATTGATAGCCTCCACAGATACCGACAATCTCTGTCATTCCATTTTTTGCCAAACCAATAATCGCTTCTGCCAATCCCGATGAAACAAGGTAGTCAAGGTCGAAGATAACATTCTTCGTTCCCGGCAGAACAATCGCGTCAGGTGTTCCCAATTCCTCGAGTCGACACCCCCGCCGTACCACCACATCATTTTCAAGCCGCAATGCATCAAAATCGGTAAAATTGGAAATATGGGGAAGGTCAATCAGGGCAATATCAAGGACTTCACCGCCAGCAACGTCATCATCAAAACGACCATCCTTGAAATCGACAGAATCTTCTTCCGGCAGACCAAGTTCAGGGAGGTA
>JAMOPE010000258.1 GCA_027064785.1 Geobacteraceae bacterium | reverse complement strand
TGCTTCATACTCCCCTGATTACTAAAATGGGTCATAAACAGCGACTCACCTGTTAAGACACGTTTTCCCGCACCAAGAAGTTTACCGAACAACCCCTGTTCCGGTTCAGAGCCGTCACCCATCCGGGCTTCAAAGGTAATCCCCTCCTCCATGTAGGTCATGGCACCCGCTTCAGCAACGACTGTTTCGGCGGGATCCAGTTCAACTTCAACCATCTGCATATCATCGCCATAGATCTTATAATCAACTTCGTGACAACGCATATTGTCCTCCTGTTATTTTGGGATGTGGGTTGTGACGTGATAATCAAACGCACGACAAAAATGTTGGGTAAAAAGGGCCTGTGCTTCAGCGAGGTCAACGGAATGTCCCAGCTCCTGTGCTAATGATGTTACCTGCTCATCCGGTCGCCCGCATGGGACAATCATACTGAAAGTATCAAGAGAATTGTTCATATTAAGGGCAATCCCATGGCACGAAACCCATTTTTTCAAAGCGATACCAAAACTACAAATTTTGCGATTATCAACCCAGACGCCCGGCTCACCCTCTTTCAGATGCCCTTGAATATCATAATCTGCCAATAAACTGATCACCACCCGCAGAAAGCGGTCAGCAAACCAGCGTAAATCCTTCTTCTTCAAGCGTATGATCGGATAAACAACAAACTGCCCCGGTTCGTGTGCCGTTGCCAACCCCCCGCGATTAATCTTCTGCAGTGACACTTCTTTGGTTGAAAAAACGGACTCCGGAAGGTAGAGGTCAGCCGCTGTCGCACGCCGCCCAAGGGTAACCGTCGCTGGATGTTCAACAAAAACCAGCGTATCAGACCCTGCCCCACTTAGAATTTGCTGAACCATCCCAGCCTGACGGTCAAAAGCAATCTGATAATTTGTAAGCCCCCAGTTTTCTACGATCAAAGAGGTATTGGATTGAGCTGTTTCTTCCATAATTGGATGTCCATAAAAACCAAAAGAGGCTAACCACCACTGGTTAACCTCTGTATTTTCTGGTGGGCGGTCGGGGGATCGAACCCCGGACCCTTCGCGTGTGAGGCGAATGCTCTCCCGCTGAGCTAACCGCCCGGATGAGATTCAGTTTATATCAACAGCACTCGAGACTGTCAATTGGCATGTTTCGTAAAGAACTCCTCGATTTTCTCCATATGGCCACTGCGGGGAAACAATGAGGCAAAAGCACCTAACTCCATCACCTGCCCATTAGCAATACAGACATTTTCAGCTGCATTCAACATCTTTTTTGCCAGATTAAGTGCCATCGGTGGTTGTTGTGCAATCTGTTCAGCATATTCGCTGACCCTGTTCATAAATTGATCTGCCGGAAAAACCTGCTCAACCAGTTTGATCCGTAGTGCTTCCTCTGCGGAATAAGCCCGTGAGGTCATGAAAATTTCCTTGGCCCGATGACTTCCCACCAACCGTGGTAGTTTCTGGGTCCCACAGAAGCCGGTAATGATCCCCAACTTGACTCCGGGGTGGGCAATCTGCAACCGTTCACTGGCAAGACGCAGATCACACGCCAGAGCCAGATCACAACCACCGCCCATAGTGATGCCATTAAGAGCCGCAATAACTGGCTTGGTTGATGATTCTATCTGCTCAAACAATCCCTGCCCCAGCTGAGAAAAGTCCCATGCCTCGACGGAGGTGAAATCCCGCATTTCAGCAATATTGGCCCCAACCGCAAAGCTTTCACCAGGATCACCGGTAATAACAATACACCCAACTGCAGACTCTGACTCTAAGACAGTCAGGGCTGCACGTAGTTCCTGAATACACTCGCTATGGAGGGTATTGAAGCGCTGGTCGTTATCAAGGAACAGATACCCAACCCGGTTGCGTATTTCAGTATGAAGAAGCTGCCACTGATCCATTGGGATTACCGTCCACTGAAACGGGGCTTACGTTTCTCAATAAAAGCACCCATTCCCTCTTTCTGATCTGCGGTCGAGAAACAAACGGCAAAGGCATCACGCTCCATTTTACAAGCGGCCTGAAGGTTAATTTCAGCCCCGGTATCGATCACTTCTTTTCCCATTTGCAATGAAAGAAGGCCATAGCTGCAGATTTTCTGGAGCTGTTTGAAGACGTCATCAAGTAAACTTACTGCAGGGAAAAGTTGATTCACCAAACCAATCCGTAACGCTTCGTCAGCTCCAACCAGTCTCCCGGTAAAAATCATCTCTTTAGCCCGTCCTTTTCCAACGAGGCGAGGTAATCGCTGGGTCCCGCCAAAAGCAGGAAGGACACCGTAACAAAGTTCCTTAAAGCCAAATTGAGCTGTTTCATCCGCCAGGATATAATCACAGGCGAGCGCAATTTCCAGACCGGCTCCAAGGACATAACCACGAACAGCTGCCAGAACAGGTCGAGGGAATGCTTCGATCAAAGAGCACAGCTTCTGCCCCGTCTCAGCAAAAGCAATCGCTTCAAGCGGCGTAAAATGGCGAACCTCATCCAAATCACCTCCTGAAGCAAAGTGGCCATCAACCCCCGTCAACAAAACACCTTTGATAGCTTCATCTGAACGTAATTGCTCAAATTGTGATTGTAATTCCTTCAACATCTCCATATTCACCGAGTTCAAACAATCGGGGCGTGATAAGGAGATGATCGCAAGCGAATCTTTTATTTCAATTGTCAGGGTATTCATGAATTAAGTCCACGTAAGTTTCGTTAGAATCTCGATGAGCCTTTATCCTATTGAGAAAAAGACTCTCACCCCCTCCCTGAGGGAGAGGGCCGGGGTGAGGGGGTTATCAGCAAGGGGCCCTCATCCGCCCTTTGGGCATCTTCTCCCTGAGGGAGAAGGTATATAAAAATACCCAATTTTAACTATATGCTTCGAATCCTGCGTTCTTAATCAAACAGTTGATCAGCCTGAAAATTTCAGCAGACGCTTAAGCTCTCTACTGGCGACCCCGGCAGGATTCGCCAACTACGGTGTGAACATCACGTCCACTCCTGCGTTGGCTCCCCTCCTCTCGCTGTCGTGACCATCCATGGTCACTCTTCTGACATCAAGTCAGCGCTCGATACGCTTCGAATCCTGCGTTCTTAATCAAACAGTTGATCAACTTGAAAATTTCAGCAGACGCTTAAGCTCTCTACTGGCGACCCCGGCAGGATTCGAACCTGCGACCTTCTCCTTAGGAGGGAGCTGCTCTATCCAGCTGAGCTACGGGGCCGAAAAAAAGCTTATACACCTGAGATAACCATTTGGCAAGCTCAGAGGGGGACACCAATAAAATCAGAATTTCAACAAACTGTAGACTTTGCCGTCGGGAAGCTTAGCCCGTCCTTCAAGAAACTCAAGCTCAGCCATAAAGGCACACTCAAAAACCTCAACGCCCATCTCCTCAACAAGTTCAACTACGGCAGCCATTGTCCCTCCCGTTGCGAGCAGGTCATCGGCAATAATAATCCGATCCCCTTTTTTAAAGGCATCGGCATGGATTTCAAGTGTATCGCTTCCATACTCAAGCTCATAACTGACGCTACGGGTCTCTGATGGAAGTTTGCCGGGCTTACGGACTAAAGTAATACCCGTACCCAGTTTATAAGCTAGCGCCGCACCAAGGATAAATCCACGGGCTTCAATACCAACAATCTGATCAATTTTTTCACCGATATAGCGGTGGGCTAACAAGTCCACCATGCGGTGAAAGCTCTTTGCATCCCCCAGCAGAGTCGTTATATCTTTAAAAATTATCCCTTTCTTCGGGAAATCGGGGATATCGCGGATAATTTGCTTTAGCTGATCCATTGTGTGCTCCAGTTCAAATAGGGTCCTGTTCCTGCTGACGACTATTTTCCAGTGATTTTTTTAACTTGGCAAGACTTTTTGCCTCAATTTGACGAATTCTCTCGCGAGTGACACCAAACCTCTGACCGATGGTATCGAGAGTTTCTGGATCTTTATCATCCAGCCCAAAACGTAAGGCGAGGATTTCGCGTTCGTTCGCATTGAGGTCATCCATCCACTCCAGTAAATGAGAAAAACGGTCAAGATCTTCAATCCGTGTTCCAGGATTCACCATCTTCGTATCTTCAATCGTATCGATCAGACTGTAATCGTCCCCCTCACCCATCGGATGCTCTATCGAGTAGGTTTTCTTAACCAGTACCATCATCCGCCGAACGTCTTTAACTTCTGTCCCCATAGCTTCAGCGATCTCTTCAACCTCGGGATCCCTTTTTAAGCGCTGTCCCAGCTCACGGCTGATTTTAATCAACTTATTAATTTCATCGGCAACATGAACCGGCAGGCGGATAGTACGACTCTGGTTGACAATAGCGCGCTCAATCGACTGACGAATCCACCACGTCGCATAAGTCGAAAAACGACACCCTTTACTGATCTTAAATTTTTCGACAGCTTTAATCAGACCAAGATTCCCCTCTTCAATCAGGTCAAGGAACGGGAGTCCGCGATTCATATAGCGTTTGGCAATTTTGACGACTAAACGCAAGTTAGACTCAATCATTTTTTCACGGGCAGCATCATCGCCCTGAGTGATTAAGTCGGCCAACTCACGTTCATCCTCTGCCGTCAGAAGTTTTTTCTTCTGGATGTCCCGCAGGTATAATTTGATGGCATCTGCAGTGGACTGTTCCTCACTCGAAGAGTAAATCTTCTCTTCGGAATCTTTCTTTGACACCGTCCCCCCAACCGGATTAGCGAGACCAGGCTCCTCCTCTGAACTATAATCATCCATCCTCATCTCCACTCGAAACAGACTCCAAGAATACTAGGGTAAATACTTCATCGGATTAACAGCACGTTTCCCTTTACGAACCTCAAAATGTAACCGTGGTTGACCACCGGCAGGAGGTGTCCCCGACAATGCAATCCGTTCCCCCCGACTGACAAAGTCGCCTTGCTTGACCAAAGTTTTTCTATTGAATCCATAAACGGTAAACAGATCATTTTCATGCTGAAGAATAACCAGAAAAGCGTAGCCATTGACCCCATCACCGCTGTAAATGACCTTCCCCGCCTCTGCTGCCTTGACGGTCGATCCGGAACGGGCTGCTATTTCAATCCCGTGTCCCCTTCCGGCTTTGGCCTGACTGCTGAACGACCGAATAATCTTCCCCCGAAGCGGCCACTGCAACTTTTTAAGCGGCGTTGCCTGATGCTTTGAGGTCTTCTTTTTAGCAACCCGGGGTTGCGTTTTCCTAGCCGTCGACTTACGGACAGGGCTTTTCTTTTTTACTGCCGTTTTAACTGTCGGTTTTTTCTTCGACGTAGAAACTGTAGTTTTCGACTTTACCACCGGGACAGAAAGAACATGATCTGCGCCCGGGATAAATATCCGCGTCCCCACCGAAATCTGAGAGGGGTCATAGATTCCGTTGACCCTGGCGAGGTAATCTTCATCAATCTTATAGGTACGACTAATACGGTAAAGGGTCTGACCGGATTTAACAGTATGATAGATCCCGGCATCACAACCACCGATCAGCGGACTGACGAACAGGAGTAAGAATAGAAAAGCGCAGGGGACTTTCTTCAGAGTGTCAAAAAGTGACGTAATCGGTATTGAAGAAAACCAGACCATCTGCTTTCACCAAAATCATGAGAAGTTAAGGAGTACTCTCTGCAAACGATGCGATCATACCCATTTTATCAGGAAAAATACTTATACAGAAGAATGACACCAATTATAACAATGAGCAATAGGATAGATAACAAGTTGAAATATTTATCGATTAACTTACGTGCCGGTTCACCCATCGCATAGAACAATGCGGCAACAAGAAAGAAACGTAAACTGCGACCGATCAATGATGCCAGCATAAAAATAGGAAAATTAAGGCTGAAAACCCCGGCAGCAATGGTAAAAATTTTATACGGAATGGGAGTAAATCCAGCGGCGAAAATAATCCAGAAACCGTATTGTTCAAACAATCCCCCGACCTGGGCAAACCCTTCAGGTGTGACACCGGGGATGTACTGGAAAAACCACGGCCCAACACTGTCCCACAGACCCCAACCAATCAGATACCCCAAAGCCCCGCCGGCAACAGAGCCTAGAGATGCAACCAGCGCAAACCGATACGCTTTTTTCGGCAAAGCAAGAGCCAGTGCCATCAGCAAGACGTCAGGAGGGATCGGGAAAAAGCTCGCTTCGATGAAAGCCAGAACAGCAAGCACCGGAACCCCGTAGGGCGTATCGGCCCACGAGAGAATCCAGTCATATAAGCGGCGAAAACTTTTCATCGATAAAATCTCTCCAGACCTACGCTACCAGCCCTGTTCACCGATTAACGGGACAAATCGGCACCCCATCAAATGTTCACGCTTAAACTGGCCATCAGGAAGACGACAAATGCGCAGCAATGTCTGTTCATCGCGATCTCCGACAGGAATAACCAGCTTGCCGTTAATATCGAGTTGTTCCAGATACTCTTGCGGAACATCAGGCGACCCGGCTGCGACCAGAATGCCATCAAACGGGGCCTGATCTTTCCAACCGACGGTACCGTCACCCATCTTGATATTAATATTACTCATTTGCAGTTGATCAAGAACCCTTCGCGCCTGCGCAGCCAGCAGACTGATCCGCTCAATGGAATAAACCCGCTTGGCCAGGTGTGAAAGAATTGCAGTCTGATAACCCGACCCGGTTCCAATCTCGAGGATACGCTCGTGTCCCTGGAGTTCCAGAGCCGCTGTCATCGAAGCAACGGTAAACGGCTGAGAAATTGTCTGCTTTTCACCAATCGGCAGAGTCGCATCAGAATAAGCGTGGTTCTGCAACCCCGACTCAACAAAAAGATGACGCGGAATCGTCAACATCGCATCAAGAACCCGTTGATCGGTGATTCCTCTGTCAGCAATCTGCTGCTCAACCATCCTGCGCCGTGCAATTGAATAATCCATCAATCCTCAACTTTGACGCAGTCAAAAGACCAGCGTTCTATATCGCGATAAGCATTATCGTCGGTCATATTTGCGTGTAGCGGAGTGACCGAGATCAACCCATCATCGATGGCATTACAATCACTACCGGGAATGTCTTCAAAACCTACCCCAGCACCACCAATCCAATAGTACTTACGCCCACGGGGATCAATATTGGTCACAACACCTTCACCGTAACGCCTTTTCCCCTGCCGTGTGAGTGTCGCGCCCCGACACGTACCTCCGGGAACATTGACATTGAGAAAGGTTTCAGCAGGAAGACCGTTTTTCAAAATTTTCACCGCAAGATCCTGGGCAAAGAGAGTTGCAACCTGCAGCTGATCATCTGTGAATTTTCTGGTGTCGAGGGAGATCGCAAAAGATGGAAGGCCCATAAGCGTCGCTTCAAGGGCAGCACACACCGTGCCGGAATAGGTAATATCATCACCCAGATTACTGCCTAAATTAATCCCCGAAACAACCAGGTCCGGTCGTTTTGGCAATAATCCATGGATTCCCAGATTGACACAATCGGTGGGTGTCCCGTTAACAGCGAAAACTTTTGGTTTAATTTCTTCAGCACGGAGAGGCTGATCCAAGGTCAATGCGTGACCGATAGCACTGCGGTTGCGATCGGGAGCAACAACATATACCTCACCGAGTTCTCCCAAACAGGTTGCCAGCATCCGCAAACCGGGAGAACGGACACCATCATCGTTCGTTGCCAGAATTATCACGGAGACTCGTTATTCAGGAAAACGGTCAAGAAGGTAACTGCGTAGTTGCTGCAGATCGGATTTTACTTCGGCAAGAATTTCTTCCGGAGGCTGAGAGACACTCAGTGGCAGCCCCAGCTGTTTATCTGACTGTATTTTCTTTCGTGCACCGGCAATAGTAAAACCCTGTCGATAAAGGAGTTCCTTTATTAACAGGGCGGTTTCTACATCCTTACGTCGGTAGAGACGCTGATTTGATCGGCTTTTAATCGGCTGAAGCGCGGAAAACTCGGTTTCCCAATACCGCAAAACGTGGGTCTTCAACTGCAGCAGTGAAGCGACCTCACCGATTTTAAAATAGAGCTTGTCAGGTATCTGTGGCACCAGTTAGCTCACCATAAATCAGGAGGCTTCGTTAATAGCAGCCTTAAGAACCTGACTTGGCTTGAATGTCAGAATTTTCCGGGCGGAAATTTCGATTTCACTCCCCGTCTGAGGATTTCTCCCCCGACGTGACGCTTTCTCTTTCACAACAAAGTTTCCGAAACCGGCAATCTTAATTTTTTCACCCTGCTCCAGAGTCGACTTCATGAGATCGAAAACCATCTCAACAATCGCAGCCGATTCTTTTTTGGAAAAACCGGTTGTCAGGTAAACACTTTCTACTAAGTCTGCTTTAGTCATATTCCCTCCCACCTCAACCTAATTTGGTTTCATGGAGTCACTATCTATCTGATTTTTCAGGATTTATACCACACAGATTATGAGTCTGCAAGGTCAATCAACGAATTTCTGCATCAAGCTGATGACAAAGCGAACGAATCAGCTTGTCATGAGCCTTGGTGACTTCAGCTTCCGTGAGGGTTTTTTCCATAGCCCGATAACTGACACGAATCGCCAGACTCTTTTTCCCGTCGGGAACACCCTTACCGGTGTAGAGGTCAAAAATAACCGCATCCTCAAAGTACTTGATCTTACTGCGGTTGATAATCTCCATCACCTGACTCGCCGTGATACTTTCGTCCAGCAGTAACGCGCTGTCACGCATCACATCAGGAAATTTGGAGAGTGATTTAAATTGTGTTCCTTCTCCAACGGCATCAAGCAACGCGGAAAAATCAAGCTCAAACAGATAAACCGGCTGATCAATGTCGAACCTAGCCAAGACTTCGGGATGGACCTCCCCGATAAACCCGAGGGTTGCAGTACCCGATTTTAAACAACATGACTTACCGGGATGAAGATATGGCTGACCCTCACCAGAGTCAAAAGAAACCTTACTAATCGATAGCTTCTCGACAATTTCCTCAACAACGCCTTTAAGGTCATAGAAGTCGATATTATCTGAGCTCTGGGCCCAACCTTCCGGCTCACGACGTCCAGACATCACGGCTGTCAATGAAAGTTTTTCAACACAATCATCAGCACTCTCACCAGGGAGAAAAACCGGACGCAATTCAAACAAACGCAAATCGGAGCTACGGTAGTTGAGGTTTCTTGCAACTGTTTCAAGTAAACTTGGAACCAGACTTGTCCGCATTACTGCCTGATCCGCCGACAACGGATTGAGTATTTTGACAGTCGTTAAACGCTTATCGCCTTCGCCTATTCCGATTTTTTTAAAGCTATCAGCAGCGACAAATGAATAATTCATTGCTTCAGAAAATCCTGCTGTCACCATTGTCTGCCGCAAAGTTTTCTGCAAAAGCTGGTTCAATGGTGGCCGTTTCGCACTCACCGCCCCTGCCGGCATCGTCACTGGAATTTTGTCATAACCGTAGAGCCTGGCAACCTCTTCAATCAAATCAACTTCGCGCTCAATATCCGGGCGGAAACTCGGGACCAGAACTGTCAGAGTGTCATCTGAATCTCCACCTTCAGACGTCAATCCAATCGATGTCAGCATGTTCTTAATGCCATCACGCTCAACGGCGACATCGAGTAATTGCTGAGTCTTCAATGTACTGAGTGTTAAAGCTAATGGTTCTAACTGCTGTGGATAGTTATCAATGATACCTTTGAGGATATCACCTTCGCCCAATTCAGCAATCAGACTTGCAGCTCTCTCAAGGGCAACCGGAATCATGTCAATATCGGCACCACGTTCAAAACGGTGCGAGGATTCGGTATGAAGACCGTGCCGCTTACTGGTACGCCGAATCATTGTTGGTTTAAAATAGGCAGCTTCAAGGAGAATCGTCGCTGTATCGTCCCGAACCTCTGAGTCGAGACCACCCATAACTCCCGCCATTGCGACAGGACGCTGACCATCGCAGATCATCAGGTCTTCTGTAGTCAGAGTATGCTCCTGATCATCAAGTGTCTTGAACTTTTCACCTTCAGCAGCACGTTTGACGATAATTTTTCCATCGCGAACCTGACGGAAATCAAAAGCATGGAGCGGATGTCCGAGTTCCATCATCACGTAATTGGTCACATCAACAACATTGTTGATCGAGCGCATCCCGACAGCTTCGAGGCGCCGTACCAGCCAGTCGGGTGACGGCCCGATCTTGACGTTTTTGACCATACGGGCAGCGTAACGGGGACACCCTTCAGGATCTTCAATAGTCACCGAGACCATGCTATCAACAGTGTCGGTGGTCTCTTGGATTTTGGGAGCAGGCAGTTTAAGGTCACTACCGCTTAAAGCGGCAACCTCTCTGGCAACACCAACAACACTAAGACAATCGGGGCGATTTGGTGTCAGTCCAATCTCAATCTGGAAATCTTTCAGTTCAAGAGCTTCAAAAACCGGCATCCCGAGTGGCAAATCGGCAGCAAGAATCATAATTCCAGCCGATTCTTCACTTAACGCCAGCTCCTTACCGGAACAAAGCATTCCCATGGAAACCTGACCACGAATCTTCGATTTTTTGATCTTGAAATCGCCAGGCAGGATAGATCCCGGTTGAGCAAAAGCAACGATGTCTCCCGTTCTGTGGTTAGGAGCACCACACACAACCTGAACAGTCTCTTTGCCATTATTCACCTGACAGACCGTCAGACGATCCGCATCGGGGTGACGTTCGACCGACTCCAGCTTAGCAACGATAACCGAATCGAGGTTACCGCCAATCTCCTCAAGAGCATCGACCTCAAGACCAACCATTGTCAGCCGATCACAGAGTTCCTGCGGAGAGAAGGAAAAATCGACAAATTCTTTCAACCAGTTATAGGTAACTATCATGAATTGTAATCCTTACCAATATCAGAACTGCTTGAGGAAGCGCAGGTCGTTTTCGAAAAATAAACGTAAGTCGTTGACACCGTATTTCAGCATTGCCAAACGCTCAAGCCCCATACCAAATGCGAAACCACTGTACTTTTCAGCATCATAGTTAACCGAACCAAAAACAGCTGGGTCGATCATGCCGCAACCGAGGATTTCAAGCCAGCCGGTCTTGCCACACACCCGACAACCGTCACCACCACAGATGACACACTCGATGTCAACTTCGGCACTCGGCTCGGTAAAAGGGAAAAACGATGGGCGGAAACGAACAGAATGGCCGTCACCGAAGAATTCGGAGAGGAAATGAGTCAGAATCCCTTTTAGATCACCAAAAGTGACCTTCTCGTCAACAAGGAATCCTTCAACCTGGTGAAACATCGGGCTG
>JAMOPE010000257.1 GCA_027064785.1 Geobacteraceae bacterium | reverse complement strand
AACATCAACTAGGATACTGCGGGCATAACGAAATCGAGGATCGAGCCGTCGCCGACTGATTTGAAAAAATTCGTTATTCTGAGTCAAACGATCGATGTGGCGATGAAGCTTTAAGTGCCGTGACAATTGATCGGGAAGATCCGTCGAAACGGTCCCTTTCACAAAATCTCCCATCAGTGATCCTGCCCACGCTAACGGCGTCGGATCAGAAAAATAGAGATGGGCCAGATAATTCATATCGATTGATAAACATGCATCATGAAAGACGCTTCAGTTGACTCTCAATCTCAGTCAGAATAGTCGGAGAGCCCTCTCCCCGGTCTAAAAGATACTGAAAAAAGTTGGGAAGAAGCACCTGATTTTCGGTATAGACAAACCGCTTTATCAACAAATCAATAGGGTTGTGGTGGAGAGGTGCCATGTTCATAAACCGCCAGAAATAATCGGAGCTCTCCTGCCATTTTTCACGCTGACAGTACAAACAAATCAGTGCCGCTGCCGAAAATAAATCATCGCCAAACTCAAGTGATGCTTGATAGCTCTGTTCCGCTTGCTCGAATTGCCCAAGATGGAAATGGGCATCTCCCATTCTGGTATGAAGGGCTTGCGTCCCCTTCGAATGTTGGAGAATTTTTTTCCAGATTTCGAGAGCTTTGTCGTATTGACGATGCCAGCGGTAACAGTTCCCCAAACCAAAAAGGGCATAGGGGTTGGTCGGGTCGACCTGAATAGCACGGCTAAAATAGACCTGAGCACGATCAAAATCTGATATTCGCCAGCAGAGTTTACCGATTATTGTCAGAATATGAAGCTCATTCTCATCAAACTTGAGAACTCTTTCGTAGGTTGCAATGGCTTCTTCGTCTTTTCCGAGCTGATGCTGTAAATCAGCAAGACCGGTCAGTGCAAAGCGGTCTTCAGCCGCAAAGTGCAGTATCTGCTGATAAACCTGTTCTGCCCGCTCATATTTCTGTAGAACCTTGTAGCTGTCAGCAATCCGGCTCATGACAAATTTATCTTGAGGCCGCAGTGCAATATACTTTTCCCATTGGGAAATTGCATCGGTATGGCGGTTGAGTTTCTTATACACATCACCAAGACCGCGCAAAGCAAACAGATTGTCAGGATCAACATCCAGTAATAAACGATAGCACCGTTCCGACTCAGCAAAGTCTCCACGTTCTCGGCAGGCGTCTCCCATCCCTGATAGCAGATAGGGATTCTCCGGTTCTTTTTCCAGTCCCAGTCGAAAGAGTTTCTGCGCTTCTGAATAACGCCGGGAGCGCAGCAGCTGCCGACCTTTTTTCGAAATATCAATAACCGACAGTTCCCTCTCCTCATTCTGTCGGGGATTTTTTTCTACCGGCTGATTCACAATGTCTCCCGTGTGTTGATATTATCCTGTTGACCGTAACTGCCAAATTTTTCAATAACCCGCTTCATTTCCTCACCATCAACAAGGACAGGTTGACCGAGGGATTTTGCCTGATAATAGATGCGTGCCACCAATTCAATCTCTTCTGCGACGTTAAAGGCACTTTTCATATCAGCTCCAACAGCAACCAACCCGTGATTTGCCAGCAGCACCGCATTGTAGTCGCCTATTGCGGCAACGGTGTTTTCAGCCAATTCGGAAGTACCAAAGGTTGCATAAGGGGCCAGAGGAACCTTGTCACCGGAAAAAGCAACCAGATAGTGAACCGCGGGAAGTTCCCACTGCAGACACGCCAGTGTCGTCGCATAAACCGAATGGGTATGGACAACCGACGAAATATCAGAACGACTGTCATACAATGCCAGATGAAAACCGATCTCACTTGAGGGCTTGCGTTCCCCGTCAACGATCGTTCCACAGCGATCAACAATCACGATATCATTGACACCGACATCGTGATAATCAATTCCCGTCGGACTGATAGCAATCAGACCTGATTCCCTATCAAGAATACTCAAGTTACCACCGCTGCCGGTCGTCAACCCGGAACGAATCATTTTCAACCCATAGTCAACAATAAGCTGACGCTGAAGAGGCAATTTCATCGTGTTTTTTCCAGAGCGTTTACAACATGTTCCATATTGAGAGTAGCGACATGGAGGTGATTGCGACTTTCGTCAAGTCGGGCGATCAAAGGTT
>JAMOPE010000256.1 GCA_027064785.1 Geobacteraceae bacterium | reverse complement strand
GGTGTCAAAGTTGCTCTCTCTGGAAATCAATAATTAAAACAGCCTGTTATTCTATTTTTTAAATCTGGACGGTTTTTTGCATATCAGGGTTTCCTTCGCCCCTGTTTCTGTGTAGAATCGTCTTTTACGTGTTGAGCCTTATCGTTTATTAATGCTGCCGGAGGCAGCCTTTTATAAAGGACGGAATGAGTAAATGAAGACGAAGTTTCTCTTTGTGACCGGGGGTGTTGTTTCTTCTCTTGGTAAAGGATTAGCGGCAGCCTCAATCGGGGCATTAATGGAAGCTCGCGGCTTGAAGGTTTCGATGCAGAAAATGGACCCTTATATCAATGTCGATCCCGGCACGATGAGTCCTTTTCAGCATGGCGAAGTTTTTGTTACTGATGATGGTGCAGAGACTGATCTCGATCTGGGACACTATGAGCGCTATACCTCGGCTCAGTTGTCGCGCAAATCGAATTTTACCACCGGTCAGGTGTATGATTCGGTGATCCGCAAAGAGCGGCGCGGTGATTACCTTGGCGGGACGGTTCAGGTGATTCCCCACATCACCAATGAAATTAAACAAAAGATTCTCGATAACTCCAGGGATGTCGATATTGCGATTGTCGAAGTTGGCGGGACCGTCGGTGATATCGAATCACTCCCGTTTCTTGAAGCAATTCGTCAGTTCCGTGCCGATCGTGGCCGTGAGAATGTCCTCTACATCCATCTGACTTTGGTCCCCTACATTGCAACTGCGGGTGAACTGAAAACCAAACCGACTCAGCACAGTGTTAAGGACTTGCGTGAAATCGGTATCCAGCCCGATATTCTGCTGTGTCGCTGTGACCGTGAAATCCCCCGCGACATGAAGGCGAAGATTGCACTGTTCTGTAACGTCCCGGAAAATGCAGTTATTACTGCCCGCGATGTTGAAACAATTTATGATGTTCCTGCCGCATTTCATGCTCAGGGGCTTGATGAACGGATTGTCGATTATCTCAATATCTGGACGAAAACTCCCGATTTGTCGGTGTGGAAACGGATTGTCGAGCGGGTGAAACAACCTGAAAAGGAAACGACAATTGCGATCGTCGGTAAATATGTCGATTTGACCGAGAGCTATAAATCACTCTCCGAAGCACTGACTCACGGCGGTATTGCCAATAATTGCCAGGTTAAGCTGAAGTATGTTGATTCTGAAGCACTGGAGCGCCACGGTATCGGCGATACTTTCGCTGAGATTGATGGAATTCTGGTCCCTGGTGGTTTTGGTGAGCGCGGTAGTGAAGGAAAGATTGCTGCAATCCGTTATGCCCGTGAAAATAAACTTCCGTTTTTCGGAATCTGTCTGGGTTTGCAGATGGCAGTCATTGAATTTTCCCGTCACGTTTGCAGTATTGACGATGCTCATTCTTCCGAATTTCATGAAACAGCTGAAAATCAAGTCATCCATATCATGGAAGGGCAAAAGACCGTTGAAGGAAAAGGGGGGACGATGCGCCTTGGCGCTTACCCTTGTGATTTGGTGGAAGAAACTCTTGCGCGTAGAATCTATGGAAAAGATCATATATCGGAGCGCCACCGTCACCGGTTTGAATTTAACAATGCTTACCTCGCTAAGTTGAAAGAGTGCGGGCTGGTCTTTTCGGGGATGAATCCTGAGCTGAATCTGGTTGAAATTATTGAGCTGGCCGATCATCCATGGTTCCTTGGTTGCCAGTTTCACCCTGAATTTAAATCGCGCCCAATGGAGCCTCATCCACTCTTCGAATCTTTTGTCGGCGCCTGTCAGAAACAGCACGAGGAAAAATAGATGAGACAAGTTAAGGTTGGATCGGTCAGTTTCGGCGGCCCAAAACAATTGGTATTGATTGCCGGACCCTGTGCTATTGAAGATGAAGCATTGACGCTGCGGATTGCAGAAGCTCTGAAAGAGCTGACGACCGAGCTCAAATGCGAACTGATTTTCAAGGCTTCTTACGATAAAGCAAACCGGACTTCTGTAACGTCGTTCCGTGGTCTCGGAATGGATCGTGGATTGCGGATTCTGGAGCGGGTGCGTAACGAGTTTGAGTTGCCGATCATCTCAGATGTTCACGATATTAGCCAGATTGATGCAGCTGCAGATGTGCTTGATGTTATGCAGATCCCGGCGTTTC
>JAMOPE010000255.1 GCA_027064785.1 Geobacteraceae bacterium | reverse complement strand
TCCGGTGTTTACAAGAATCAGAACGTAATCACGGAGCAGGGTTCTGATTTGGCGTGTGACTTCTTTTCTTCCTTCTTTGTGCCATGTTCTCATGAATCGATAGAGTTGTTGATATTCGGTCTTTGTGAAACTGGGTCTTCGTTCTGTTTTGGTTCCGGTATTTTTCAGGTCGGGGACTTGGAGAGGGTGAATCCAGTTGTTGTTCAGGGCGAGGGCAAAAACTCGTTGTAGGGCAGCGTTGTGATTATTGATGGTTGATTTTTTTGGAACTCGTCCTAATTTCTTGATTCGCCATTGGTCAAATTCTTTCAATTTCTTGTAATCAATGGAGTCGATATTGATATTCCCGAAGAAAGGGATCAAGTAACGATCAATAACACTGATGTAATGACTGAAAGAAACTTTTCCATACCCTGAGTCGAGTTGTTCTTGAAGTTCCTTCTTGGTCGCCTTGGCAACGCTGGTGAAACGTTTGGTCGTGAAAGAGAGATTATTTTTGTCACGAAAACGTATTTGATCAAACTCTTCACAGGCAACTTTTTTTGCTTCGTTGAGATCAGTTTGTTTTGTTGAAAGTCGGTGCCATTTTCCGGTAGGTAGTTTGATTCGGGCCTGCCACCTAGGGGTGTCGTCTCGTTTATAGAGAACGACTTGATTGTCTCTGAAGTGATGTATCTCGGACATAATCACGTCCTTATTTGTGTTAAATAGGAGCCTAATAGATAATTGTGTTTACTACTCAAGTTATTGATTATAAATCATAATATCTATTTTTAACACATTTTGTGTTATAAGTGTGATAAACATATCCTTTATATAAAAAAATAATCCCAATAACCTAAGTTATTGGGATTATTAATAAAAATGGTACCCGGGACGAGAATCGAACTCGTACAGGATTGCTCCCGAGGGATTTTAAGTCCCTTGCGTCTACCAGTTCCGCCACCCGGGCATGAGAAAGCTATCTTAATGATTCCTGCGGGGCTGTCAACGTTAAAGTACAGATTTCACACCAGAATGATATTTAATCGTTCTCACCAATTCCAAGTTTCCCGAGACGATAGCGAATTGAACGAAAATTAATACCAAGAAGATCCGCAGCTTTTTTCTTGACCCCACCCGATTTTTCTAGGGCACGCAACAAGACTGTGCGTTCCATGTCTTCAAGCCAGTCATCCAGATTGAAGTCTTCACCGGGAAGATCACCAATGGCACCACAGGAAGAACTATTTTTCCGACAAATTTGCTCGGGGAGGCAATCGACCGTAAGTTCGTCAGTTTCACCTAAAACAACGCAGCGTTCAACCAGATTTTCAAGTTCACGGACATTTCCAGGCCAATCGTAGTTAAGCAGTAGCTCGAGTGCTTTTTTTTCAATCCGGTATTCATCTTTACCGGTCAAACGCTGATAAAATTTATTAATCAGCAGAGGAATATCGTCCTGCCGTAACCGAAGTGGAGGCAATTCGATAGAAACAACATTCAATCGATAATACAAATCTTCCCTGAAGGTTCCTTCTTGAATCATCTCTGAGAGGTCCTGATTTGTTGCTGCAACCAGACGTATATTGAGGGAAATGTTACCTGTCCCACCGACCCGGCGAAATTCCCTTTCCTGAAGGACTCGTAAAAGTTTAACCTGCATTCCCATTGGCAGTTCACCGATTTCATCGAGAAACAATGTGCCATTATCTGCAGATTCAAATAACCCTTCTTTGCGTTTGTCTGCTCCGGTAAAAGCCCCTTTTTCGTGACCAAACAACTCACTTTCAAGGAGATTTTCAGGAATAGCACCACAATTGATCGGGACAAACGGATGATCTTTCCGATCGCTGTTAAGATGAAGGGCCTGAGCCACAAGCTCTTTACCGGTTCCGCTTTCACCGGTAATGAGGACATTCACCTGACTGGGAGCAACCCGTTCAAGAAGAGAGATTAACTTCGACATTGCCGGGCTTGTTCCGACCAGATTTTGAAAGGAGTAACGTTGCCCTAACTGGCGCTTGAGCTGGAGATTCTCCTTCTGTAGTTGTTCTCTTTCCAGTGCATTTTTGATAACCAGCCTAATTTCATCATTTTTAAATGGCTTGGTAATATAGTCGTAAGCACCAAGCTTCATCGCTTCCACAGCCTCTTCTGTCGAAGAGAATGCGGTGATCATAATCACAGTGACATTATTGTCGTGTTGGCGTAACTGACGCAATAGTTCAATCCCTGTCACGCGTGGCATCTGAATATCAGAAATAATCAGATCATATGTGCCAGCTTCTGCCATTTCAATCGCCACAGCACCGTCTGCTGCCTGCTCAACAATATAGCCTTCCCGCTGCAGTAAAATTGACAACATTTCACGCAAACTGACTTCATCATCAACTACAAGTATTTTATATTTTGCGGCATTTCTCGCCATATTATGAGTTCTCCACCGGGAACTGCAAACGGAATCGGGCTCCTCCCGATTCGCTTTCATCTATTGTGACTGCGCCACCATGAGCCTCAAGGATTGAATAAACGGAGGCAAGTCCCAGCCCCGTCCCCCTCTCCTTCGTGGAAAAAAACGGCTCAAATATTCGAGCTTTAATTTCCTCAGAGATTCCGGGGCCAGTGTCTTCAACAATAATGACACCCCCATGAGAGTTATCCAAAGTAAATATAAGCCGCCCTTTTTTTTGCATCGCCTCACCTGCATTGATCGCAAGATCCCACAAAGCCTGCAAAATTTGGCTACGATCAAGCTTAATTTCAAACTTATCAGAATAGTGACATTCAATCTCTATTTTTTCAAACCGATAATCAGCTTTGAGAAGGTCAATAAGTTGATCCAGAATGGAGACAACATCAACCGCTTCCTTTGTTGGCTGTTTGGGACGGGCAAAATTGAGAAAATCAGTTAATAGGCCGTTCAATCGATCTGCTTCTTTGACAACAATATCCATCAAATGAAGATCTTCCGACTTAGCGTGTTCTGCCTCCATTAAAAGCTGCACCGATCCGCTGATTGAAGCCAGAGGATTTCTGATTTCGTGAGCCATCCCGGCAGCGAGACGACCGATTGCTGCAAGTCGATCTGCCTGCTTCAATTCCTCCTCAATCTTCTTCAATTTTGTGAGGTCCTGAAAGGTAACCAATATCCCAAGATCTTCACCTTGACTTCCACGGGCCGGAGTCGTTGCGTAGCCAAGAATCAATCGTTCCCCACCGCTTTTTATGTGGTAACCCTCTGATCGTTTTAAGGGCTTAATGGTCGCCTGTGAACCGACGAGTAAGCCGGGGAACAACTGACTGGCATCCTGATCGTAAACATCCTGTAAGGATAGCCCGGTGATGTCACTCGCCGCACGATTAAACGATCGAATCCGCCCTGCCGAATTTATCAGCATTAAGCCACTACTGATATGAGACAAAATAGTCCGATTCATTTTCTCAAGCTCAGCGTAATCAATCGTCTTTCGCTGAAGCTGTGCTTCACTGTGACGCCAGCGATCAGCAAGGGTTCCACTCAGAATTGCAGTCAAAAAGAAAGCAACTGAATGGACAAAAATAGCTGAGAAAAATGCACTGTCTGAGGCAGAGCGGTAAAGGTGCAGGAATTGGAGATAGTTAAAAAATTGGAGATCAAGAATACCACCAAACAGAATAACCGCGCAGGCGGCAGCCAAAATGGTCAGGCGGCGTGACAATAAGAAACTGGCGGAAACGATAACCAGCAGATATGCAAAAGAAAAAACGCTCTCAACCCCGCCAGTCAGGAGAATGAGAACGGTAACAAACAATAAATCCCAAACAATTTGTAACTGGGTAAAAACCTGCAGGCGGGAAATTCTCTTTAGGAGAACTGCCGAGATCAATGCCTCAGCATAGGCGATGCCAATCAAAACAAACAATGGGGGGATAAGTGTACGATTGACACTCCCGCGCAAATAGAAAATCGCGGCCCCACCAAGCAGAAACGTAATAACCGCAGTTCGACAAATTAAATACCATGTCAAACTACGGCTATCAGCTTTATTTTTTTGTTGTGCTGCCGAACTGTCCGTTACCATTAACCGCCAACTGTCCCAGCCAGTTTAAAGATCGGCAGATACATTGCGATGACTAAACCACCGACTGTTGTTCCAAGAAACAGCATTAACAGCGGTTCCATCATTGCTGTCAGATTGCCAACGGCATCGTCAACTTCATCATCGTAGAAATCGGCAATTTTGCTCAGCATCGTATCAAGGGCACCTGCCTGCTCACCAACTTCGATCATTTGGCAGACCATCGGTGGAAAAACACCCGAGGCCTTGAGCGGTTCAGCAATCGTTTTACCTTCACTGATACTGGAGCGTACCTGAGCAATCGCTTTTTCAACCGTCCGGTTTCCAGCCGTCTTCCGAACAATATCAAGGCCATCAAGGATTGGTACACCACTCGAAATCATCGTTGATAAAGTTCGGGCAAATTTAGCAACCGCAACCTTACGAATCAGAATCCCCATCACCGGAAGTTTCAGTGCCCAGTTATCAATTTTATCCCGACCCTTGTTGGTTGCATAAATCTTCTTCGCGGCAAAAATCACAAAGATAATGGAACCGATGATCAGTAGAATATAATCCTGAACAAAATTACTGATATTGATAACAATCTGGGTCGGCATCGGCAGAGCACCACCGAAATCGGCAAACATTTTTTCAAATGCCGGGATAACAAAAACCAGAATAACCGCGATAACGACAAGGGCTATGCCGATAATTGTAACAGGATAAGTCATTGCACTCTTTACCTGTTTTTTCAATTTCAGTGCTTTTTCAATGTAAACAGCCAGACGATTCAAAATCGTATCGAGAATACCGCCAACTTCACCCGCTGCAACCAAGTTTACATACAATTCATTGAACGCTTTAGGATGCTTTTTCAGCGCATCCGCAAAAGTTGATCCCGATTCGACATCCTCTTTAACCTGCAGAAGAATTTTTTTAAACGTTGGGTTATCCTGTTGTGATGAGAGAATATCAAGACATTGTACCAAAGGAAGACCGGCATCAATCATTGTGGCAAACTGGCGAGTAAACACGACAATATCTTTAGTCGTAATTTTAGGTTTCAAAAAACCAATATTGATATCCGCATTCAGTCCTTTACCAGACTCTTTGATCTTACTCGCCTGTATCCCCTGACGACGCAGGTTTGCCATCACGGCCGCTTCGCTCGCCGCCTCCATCGTTCCCTTTGTACTTTTTCCGTCTCGTGCCCGACCTGTCCAAGCAAATGTTGGCATGGTCTACCCCTTTCACTATGTTAAATACTGCTTATCGTGTCCCAGAATTGATCGACTTTCTTCGCGACAAGACCGATGCAGGATTAGCAAACATCTGTATCAGTTCATCTATATCATGAGAACGTGTCATTGCGTCATCCTGTGTAATCTGACGAGCATGCGCCAACAGGAAGAGCGACTGATTTAATGTCTGCATTGAAAATTTATCCTGGCCGATTTGCATCTGTGAATAAATCTGATGGATTTTGTCTTCACGAATCAAGTTTCTGATCGCCGGATTCGGAACCATCACCTCAAGGGCCATAACCCGACCCTTACCGTTCGCCTGCGGCATCAATGTCTGCGACAAAACGCCCTCTAAAACAAAAGAGAGCTGAGTACGAACCTGAGACTGCTGATTTTCAGGAAAAACGTCAATGATTCGGTTCATCGTCTGTACACACGAATTCGTGTGGAGTGTTGCAAAGCACAAATGCCCCGTTTCAGCAATCGTAAGAGCCGCCTCAATCGTCTCAATGTCGCGAAGCTCACCCAACAAAACAACATCGGGATCCTGGCGAAGGATATATTTCAGCGCCTTTTTAAATGATTGGGTATCGGCACCAACCTCTCGCTGATTAATCAGACATTTTTTGTGTGGATGAAGATACTCAATCGGATCTTCGATCGTAATAATATGTTCGTGACGTTCACTGTTGATCGCATCGATTATGGCCGCAAGTGTCGTTGTCTTACCGCTACCTGTCGGACCTGTCACCAGAATCAGTCCTCGGGGTTTTTTCGACAAACTTCGTACGACCGGAGGCAATCCCAACTCATCAAAAGTTTTAATCTCAAACGGAATCGCCCGGAAAGCACCGGCGACAGCACCGCGCTGGACAAAGATATTTCCCCGAAAACGCGACAACCCTTTCACCCCAAAGGAGAGATCAAGTTCATTTTCTTCTTCAAACTTTCGTTTCTGCGCATCAGTCAGAACACTATAACAAAGCTGTTTTGTCTCCGCAGAAGTGAGATTAGGTCCGGGAGTCGGAACCATCTTCCCGTCAATCCGAATTTGCGGTGCAGACCCCGTTGAGACATGCAAATCTGAAGCACCCTGCTCTATCATCGATTTGAGCAGTTGATGCATGTTAGCCATAATGCCCCCTTATTTCTTTACCGAAAGAATAAAATTTAATCGTCAGAAACCGTTGTCCGCAAGACTTCTTCAAGAGTTGTGACCCCTTCAATCATCTTGCTGATAGCCGATTGCCGCATAGTTTTGACACCGAGACGCATCGATTCCTGCTTAATCTCAGCAGTGTTTGCACCTGAAAGAACCATCTCTTTAATATCCTCAAACATCGGCATAACCTGATAAATACCGATTCGCCCTTTATAGCCCGTATCGTTACAGGCAGAGCAACCCCGCCCCCTGTAGGTCGTAAACTTACCGATCTGATCTTCAGGGACACCACCGGCAAGCAAGGCCTCTTTGGTATGTTTCTCTGGCTCTTTACACTCAGAACAAACACGCCGACCAAGACGCTGAGCCGATATCAGATTGACCGCTGAAGCGACTAGGAATGGTTCAATTCCCATATTCAACAAACGGTTGACAGTACTAGGAGCATCGTTGGTGTGCAGCGTCGAGAGAACCATATGACCCGTCAACGCGGCCTTAACGCCGATCTCTGCGGTCTCAAAATCCCGGATCTCACCAATCATGATGATATCGGGATCCTGCCGCAGAAAAGCACGCAGAGCTGCAGCAAAATTGAGTCCAATCTCTTCGTGCATCTGGACCTGGTTGATTCCGGCAAAGTTAAATTCGACTGGATCTTCAGCAGTTGAGATATTTTCAGTGGTTTGATTTAATTCGGATAGTGCAGAATAAAGTGAGACCGTCTTACCACTACCCGTTGGGCCCGTGACAAGAACCATTCCGAACGGCTTATGGATCTCTTTTTTGAACCATTCAAGAGCTTTTTCTTCGTAACCGAGCTTCGTCATATCAAGCTGCAGGTTACTCTTATCAAGCAGTCGCAGAACGATTTTTTCACCAAATAGTGTCGGCAAACAACTGACTCGGTAATCCATCTCCTGATTTCGCGCCATTTTGATTTTAATCCGACCATCCTGAGGCAGGCGCCGTTCGGCGATATCAAGTGTCGCCATAATTTTAACCCGCGAGGTAATCGCATTTTTCAGCTTACGCGGTGGCTTCATAACCTCATAAAGAACCCCGTCAATCCGGTAACGGACGCGGAAAGCGTGCTCATACGGTTCAATATGAATATCGGAAGCTTTCTTTTTAATGGCATCGGTCAAAATCAGGTTGACAAGCTTAACAACCGGAGCATCCTCACTGGCACGCTCAAGCTCGCTGACATCATCAAAGGAAGCGTCATCAACTAGCTCTAAATCATCAAAGTCCTCGAGCCCTTCTAACGCATCAGCCATAGTAGCACTTTGATCATAGAGCCGGTCAATAGCATCTTTAATGGCTGCTTCTGCGGCGACAACGACTTCAACATTGAAGCCGGTCATAAACTTAATGTCGTCAATAGCAAAAATATTGGATGGGTCGGCCATCGCAACAATCAATGTTGCTCCAGCACGATTAATTGGAATCAGTTGATACTTTTGAGCAACTTCAGCCGGGACAAGTTCAACGACAGCAGGATCAACATCAAATTCAGAAAGGTCAATAGAAGGAACACCATAGTGCTTGGAAAGGAAAGAAGCGAGATCGTGCTCCTGGACATAACCAAGCTTGACAAGAGCAGCTCCGAGACGAATACCCTCTCTTTTTTGCTCTGAAATTGCATTTGCCAGTTGGTTATCCGAAATCAGCTGATTTCGAACCAGGAGCTCACCTAGGCGACTGACGCTCATCTCATTTAATCCCTTCATTTTCATTTATCAGGCGCTTAAGGGTCTTTAAATAGTCACCGCAACTGCGCCAATATGTTTTTCATGTACCCGGTTGGAAGCTTCACACCCGTCCAGAGAGAAAAAGCATCCTCCCCCTGTGCAGCCAACATGCCCAAACCTCCAGAGCACGTCAATCCTGCAGATTGTGCTCTTTTAAGAAGTGGAGTTCCAGTGGCAGAATATATCATATCATATATTAATGCGCTACACTTAATATTCTCCAATGGTAAAAAACTTAACTCTTCCCCATGAAGACCAACGGCTGTTGTATTGACAATAAGATCTGCACTAGAAATAGCCGCGATATAGTCATCTTCAGAATATTGAAGGGGTCGAATAATAACATTACTAAAAAATACAGACAGATCGTGAACAATAGTCTCGGCCCTTGACAGATGACGGTTTGCTATCGAAATTGAGCGGACCCCTGCCTCAGCTAAAGCAACAGCAGCAGCACGGCATGCTCCACCCGCCCCCAGCAAAACGACATCCTGACCCGGTGGTTGAAATGAAAGGTCGTGACAAACAGAGCGGAGAAAACCGCTTGAATCTGTATTATAACCGACAAGTCGACCATTCTGATTCACAACCGTATTCACAGCCCCAATCATCTGCGCTTTAGAATTAATCTCATCTAAAAATGGGAGGATTGTCTCTTTATGCGGAATCGTAACATTGACACCGGACACATTTAGAGCACGCAAACCGGCAACCGCGTTTGACAATTCGGAGGGAAGTACATGGAATGGAATGTAGACCGCATCAATATTGTGTTGACCAAAAGCATGATTGTGCATGAGAGGTGAGAGCGAATGAGAAACAGGGTCACCCAGCAACCCATAGATTTGACTTGTTCCTGAAATCAACATTTTAATGGTCCAAGGCTAACTGACAGAACAATCAGATTAAAGATAAATATTCACGATATTGAACAATTTGCACCGTCTGGAGAATCTGCCGTGCACGCACAACATCCATTTCAATCGTATCAATAAGAGCCTCAATACTGTCAAATTTCTGTTCATCCCGCAATCGCTCAACAAAATAAAGTCTTAACTTCTCACCGTAAAGTTCACCGGTAAAATCGAGCAAATAAACTTCAATCGTTGAGCCTTTAACATCAAATGTCGGACGACAGCCGATATTGACAACGCCCCCATATTCCTGGAGTTTGTGACGAACTTTGACAGCATAGACGCCAGGAGCAGGTAACTGCTCCTTCTCTGTTTCAATATTAGCGGTCGGAAAACCTAATTCACGACCACGCTGATCACCGGGAACAACAATCCCCTCAAGATTATACTGGCGACCCAGCAAACGGACAACGCCGTTAACATCTCCCTTAGAAATCATTTTTCGAATCCGGGTTGAACTGTAAGGGAGACCGTCATCACCGACAGGCTGTAAAACTTCAACAGCAAAACCATACTTTTCACCGCAAGCTTTAAGAAAGTCAGTATTCCCGCACCGCCCTTTACCAAAAGCGTAATCGTATCCAACAATCAACGCTTTAATTTTAAGTTGAGAAACAAGGACGTCAGAGACAAATTGCTCTGGTGACATTGTTGCGAAATCATTCGTAAATGGTGTCTCAATAAGGTAATCGACATGAGATGCTGCGATTAAGCGTTGCTTTTCTGCAGTGGTGTTCAGAAGAAGTGGAGCTTTCTCAGGAGCTAGAATTTTTAAAGGATGAGGGTCAAACGTATAAACGATAGAGGGGCAATTCAGTTGTTTTGCAGTGCGGATCAAGGAACGAAACAATTCTCGATGACCCAAATGGACACCGTCAAAATTGCCCAAAGTAACAGCTGCAGAGCTAAAAGAAACGGGAAGGTCATCACAGGTTCTCAAAATATCCATCAGCGCTTGTCCGGGGACATAATACTATTTTCTTTCCGTGGCCGACCAGGCTTTGCCGTGTACAATGTCCGCCCGGTTAAAACTTCAAGTGACTGGATAAAGTTTTTATCGCCAACAGGCCGCCCTGTTTTAGTACACTTCACAACTTCTTCTTCATTCATATCATCCGCTTGTCGCAGAAAAGCAGGCCAGTCGTCAACCATTTCCAGCAAAATGTTATCCTTCACCAGATAATCGGATGTCTGCCTACCACAGGAAAACTGGCAACTGGACCAGGGATATTCCCATGGCTGAGACACCAATCCAGCTTTAACCGGATTCAATTCTACGTAGCGCGCTGCAGCAAGGAGATGCGGCTCATCCAGAACACAAGAAAAGAAACGTCCCTGAAACAAATAACCACGGACTCCCTCAGCAAAATTTTTCATCCGCGTATAACGACGATGGGCTTCACCAATAGCACGAGCAAGTGAAGTTTCCGCATCGGGAACAGCAATCAAATGGACATGATTATCCATCAGACACCAGGCGAGAAAAGTCACCCCGAAACGCTTGCCCTCCTTCGCCATAAATTCTAAATATGCCAAACGATCTTCGTCATTATGGAAGATATTCATAGAACGGACACCGCGCTGAGTCACGTGATGTGGATATCCGGGGATAACAAGTCGAGATAAGCGAGCCATATGTGGATTTTAGAGAGTGCTCAACTGAAAGGCAAGTCTTTATTGTATTATGTCCCCGAAACTCAGTGCCATGTGAATTTCATCACAACCACGCTTAATATTGTCAACAACAATTGTCCAAAAAGCGGGATTTTCAATTGCAGAACGAACAATATCTTCAGGTAAAAAACGCCGCATTTCAAAAATGAAGTCACGATTCATCTGCTCATCACTTTTCAACTGCTGTACACGTTCCAGCAATCGGGTTAAGAATTCATCGATCTTTCGCCGATGATCTCTGACCTTATCGGGCAACAACGCCACTGGCAATTTGACTCCCTGCTGCTGCAACCACAAGATATCCCACAAATCACGATTTTTCACCCGGTTGCGAAACGCCAAAGCGACAAATTTATCGGCAAGAATCTCCTCACGCGACTGTACATTAAGAATCAGTCCCGCTGTTCCCATATCAACGCCATAATAATTACGCAGTATTGCAGGCCTGATATCATAGCTGGGAATAGCACAGATATCGATGTTGATCCGCTGCAATGGCATATTTTTCTGTTTCGGCTGCGTCGTTACCTTGACCTTCCAGGTCGCAACCGTTGAATCATTCAGAACCGGATCACTCACAACAACATCAAGGCCATACTTAATCCCCAGTTTCTGTTCG
>JAMOPE010000254.1 GCA_027064785.1 Geobacteraceae bacterium | reverse complement strand
TCGCTCTTCAGCACCAAGAACTTTAGCTTCATATTCTTTTAGTTTTGGCGTGATAAAACGTTCTGCGTTTGTCAGTGTCTGCTTACGGTGATAATCTTCCGGGACACGGTCCAGATTGCGATGGGTGACTTCTATAAAGTAACCGAATACCTTATTGTATTTAACTTTGAGAGATGGAATACCTGTTCTTTCACGCTCTTCAATCTCCAGCGCAGCAATCCATCCTTTACCGTCACGACTGATCGTCCGCAGTTCATCCAGTTCGTCGTTGTAGCCCTCTTTGATAATTCCCCCATCACGCAAGACAAAGGGGGGATCATCAACAATGGCCCGATCGAGCAGCGAAACAAGTTCCGGGAGCAGGTCAATCTGCCGGCGAAGATTTATTAAATAATCACTTTGTAAAGGGCTAAGTAAGTCATCAATCTGCGGCAGTTTTTCCAAAGAGACTCGCAATGCAGACAAATCCTTAGCATTGGCACTTGCCATGGCAATTTTACTGTTCAAACGTTCAAGGTCATAAACACCGTCAAGAACTTCGATCAACTCAATCCGTTGCAAACTGTCATCGACCAGCTCAGCCACGGCATTTTGTCTTTGTTGAATTAAATCCTGGTCAACCAGCGGATAATGAATCCACTGACGCAGCGTCCGCCCCCCCATGGCCGTGACGGTACGGTCGAGAACACCCAGAAGAGAACCCCGTTTTTTGCCGTCATGAAGAGTTGCTGTCAGCTCAAGGTTTCGTCGCGTCGAATCATCCAGAATCATGAAATTCTGGGTGTGATAGGTCTGCAACGGGCGAATATGACGTAACTCTTCTTTTTGAGTCTGTTGCAGATAGTAGAGAACGGCAGAGGCCGCTTGCTGTGCGGCTATTAAATCGGCACAACCGAAGGACTGCAAACCAGAGACACCGAAAAAAGAACAGAGCTGTTCGGTGGCGTAATCAACCTCACACACCCAGTCAGGGAGAAAGTTACACATGACCTCATCAAGGGGATGGCCGATTTGTGCTTTCAGTTCCCGGCTCGCTTCACAATCACAAAAAAGAACTTCCCGTGGTCGCAATGAGCCAAGTTCACTTTCGATCTGGGCAAGAGTCTCAAGTTGAGCAACCCGAAACTCGCCGGTTGTAATATCGATATGGGCAATCCCGTAACAATTGTCGGCAGCAACAATCGCCAGAAGATAATTATTCTCTTTGGGCTCCAGGGTGTCGGTATCGGTCACCAGTCCCGGAGTGACGACCCTGACAACCTCACGCTTGACAATCCCTTTCGTTGTTTTCGGATCTTCGACCTGCTCACAAATGGCAACTTTATGTCCAGCTGAAATAAGCTTGGCAATGTACCCCTGACTACTGTGATAGGGAATTCCACACAGAGGGATAGAATCTTCAACCCCCTTATTCCTTGATGTCAGAGTAATACCAAGGACACGCGATGCTACGACGGCGTCTTCCATAAACATCTCGTAAAAATCACCGAGACGAAAAAACAGAATGGCATCCTGATAGTTGGCTTTTATTTCCAGATACTGGCGCATGACCGGTGTTGCTGTTGACATCTAACATCCTGAAATGACGTAAAATTAACAAATAACTCTTATGACCTAAACAAACCGAGGCATCGTAACAAAGGCGTCAGCGTAAGTAAATAGAGGCGGCGTATCTCTTCCATCGTCCTGCTTGACCAGAGTTCTTTGCCAATGATAGAAACTAGCAGACACGATACACCTTTAACCATGAGCGGGAATAAATTTGATGAATAGTTCCGAAGAGAGTGAAAAAATCAACTTGTATGACAAAGAAAACTACCACGTCAAATCGTTCGATGATGAAATCCGCATCGACAAGACATGCAAAGCCCTGCTGCAGGATTTTCATAAATATCTATTGAACGATAAAAAGATTGCCCCGTTAAAAGCTGGCATGATGGCGGGTGGTGCAGATTACTACCTTCGTGACTTCATGGTTGATCAGCAGCGGGCAAATATCTTTGATACCTCCGCCGATTTGGTTCGCCGTTTCGCCGGTAACTGGTACATCATTACGACCCTTGAACCCAACATGACAGAACTGAAAGATATTCTTACCGGGGTCAGTGAGTTCTACGCTTTTTGTGCTGAGAAAAAAGTCGTCCCTGCGGATGTT
>JAMOPE010000253.1 GCA_027064785.1 Geobacteraceae bacterium | reverse complement strand
CTCCTCCTTGATGAGCCGACCAACCACCTTGACGTTGAATCGATTATCTGGCTCGAAAACTGGCTGTCCGAAGATTACAAAGGGGCGTTGGTGATGACCAGCCACGACCGTGACTTTATGAATCGGTTGGTCTCGCGGATTGTTGAAGTTGGCAACGGTACAATTACCAGTTACGGTGGCAATTACGATTTCTATCTGCGTGAGCGGGAGATCCGTCGCGAGCAGTTGATTGCCAGTCATCGGCGCCAGCAGGAAATGCTGGCAAAGGAAGAAGATTTTATCGCCCGCTTTGCCGCCCGTGCGTCCCATGCGGCCCAGGTTCAGTCGCGGGTAAAAAAGCTGGAAAAGATAGATCGGATTGAGCTGCCGCCCGAACAGAAGGTCGTCCGCTTTGAATTTGCCGAACCACCTCGCAGTGGTGATGATGTTATTGCTCTCGATTCGCTGGGCAAGACCTGGACGCAGGATGATGGCAGTATAAAACCGGTTTTTTCGGGGATCACAGGGATGGTGCGTCGTGGTGACAAGATTGCTGTTGTCGGGGTCAACGGTGCGGGGAAATCAACATTCCTTAAAACGCTTGCCGGGCAGACCGAGCCGACAGAGGGAAGAGTAACGATTGGTGCTAACGCCTTTCCCGGATATTTCAGTCAGCACTCGATGGAGGTCCTTGACCCGAAAAAGACCGTTTTTGAGACGGTTCAGGATGCCTTGCCGCAGCAGACAATTGGCGTGCTGCGGAATTTGTGTGCAGCATTTCTGTTTCAGGGAGATGATGTCGACAAGAGGGTCGATAAACTCTCCGGTGGAGAAAAGTCTCGGCTGGTTCTGGCCACTTTACTCGGCCGCCCTCTTAATCTTCTTATTCTCGATGAGCCAACCAACCACCTCGATATTCAATCACGTGATGTCCTACTGGAAGCTCTGAAAGGTTTTGGCGGAACGGTTCTGCTGGTCAGTCACGACCGCCACTTCCTTCGCTCACTGGTGACCCGGGTATTTGAAATCGATCACGGTGCGATGATTGCCTATGATGGGGATTATGAGTATTACCTGGGTAAGGTTGAATAGAGCAACTTATTCCAGAGCTGATAGCCGTTGTTATTCAAATGAAGCCCATCTTCTGCAAAGAATCTGTCCTTCGTTGTTTAACGGTACCGTTGCCGTATCGATAAATATGCGACGTTTGGGTAAACTACTGGCAGAAACCAATATTGACTGCTACGCTTGGGCATTAATCTCTAATCACTTTCATTTGCTGCTGTGCCCTCAGACGATCGAGCTGTCTCGTTTTATGCGTCGCCTTCTTACCGTTACGCTGTTACTTTTAACTGTCGTCACCAACGCAGTGGACATCTATTTCAGAATCGTTACAAATCTACTGTCTGCGAAGAAGAGACCTGCCTACTGGAACTAATCCGCTATATCCACCTTAATCCGCTTCGTGCCAACCGAGTCACAGACCTTGAAAATCTCAATTCTTATCCGTGGTGCGGTTACGCTGAACTTCTTGGTCAAACCAACGGCTGCGGGATGACAACCGAGTGGTTTCTTCCCCACTTTTCCAAAAAGAAACCGGCGGCTTTGCAATGCTATCAACAATTTATTGCTGATGGAGTCAAGCAGGGGAAACGCCCGGAACTGGTGGGTGGCGGGTTGCTGCGGAGTTAATTTGGGTAGCCCGATGGTGATATCCCCGAATATTATGATGAGCGGGTGCTCGGCAGCGGTGATTTTGTTTTACAACGGCAAGAAAATGGGGTGCTGGGCAATCCATTAGGGGCACACATCAGTTTGCAGGAACTGCAGAAAATTGTTGCGGATAAATATGCAATTCAACCGGGTCAGCTGCTGAAGCGATTTCGATTGAGCTATCCGGCACAGGCAAGAAAACTCTTCTGCTAATTGTGCTGTACCCCACTTTTCATTCACCATCGCGGCAGTCGCCACGCATCTGGGGATTGGTTCTTCATCGGTCAGCCGGGTGGTACAGAAAGGGGAGCTGCTGGTACAGAAGGATGAAGTGCTGGTTGACTGGACAAGGAGCTTAAAGCATTAAAGCAAGAACGTCCCCCTCCTATTAATGTTAAATTAAATTGACAAATATAGTGGTAAGCGCTATTTATATTTATCATTATGGCTAAAAAAACAATAT
>JAMOPE010000252.1 GCA_027064785.1 Geobacteraceae bacterium | reverse complement strand
TAGCGCACGATGCCGAAGGTCACCTGACTTATCTTGCTGCGAGTGAGTGGCGGTTGGGACATACCATGGAAGAGTGGGAAGGTGTGCAGTTCCTAAAATCGCGGGAACACAGTTAAAGATATTATAAAATGTCCGGTTTTTAAAAAGGGTCGCTTTGCGATCCTTTTTTTTTTGTTGTTTGTGGTGTATCGTTTCTGGTATGTTTAGCAGCTATTAATGGTAATTTTTAAATCCTGGAGATGCTGTGAAAAAAACCTTTCTTTGTTTGTTGGGGCTATTGTTGCTGGGGGTGAGCATTATTGCGTCGTCATCATACGCAGCAAAATCCCAACGCTATAAGGTTCTCGTCGTTTTCAGCTACGAAGAAAATGCCCCATGGGATGTTGAAATCCGCGACGAAATTGTTAGAGTTCTTGCCCTGTATGCCGACCTGACTTTCTTTTATATGGATACAAAAGCTTTTCTCAAAGGTGGACCTCAAAAAGCTAAAGAGGCTTTTTCTTTGTACCAGAAACTCAAGCCTGATGGCATTATTACAGTTGATGACAATGCTCAGTCGATGTTTGTTCTTCCTTACCTGAAGGGGAAAATCGATATTCCGCTAATGTTTTGCGGCGTTAATGCGAAACCTGAAGCCTATGGTTATCCGACGGAGCATATCTCGGGGATATTGGAGCGTTTCCACTTAGCGGAATCGATCATTCTTAATCGACAACTTGTTGGCCAGATTAATAACTTCGCCTTTATGGTGAAAAATGGCCCGGTCGCCGATATTCTTGCTCAACAACTCGAAGAGGATAAAGATCTGTTTTCAGCAAAAATGGTTAGTTTTATGAGACCTGATAGCCTCGAAGAAGCTCTTGAAATGGCAAGAGAAGCACACGATGATGTTGACCTCCTTTTTCTCGTCGGTTTGTTTGGATTGAAAATTGATGGAGTCCCTGGTGCCGAGGAAGATGCCATCCCACGGCTGGTTGCAGCATTCAATAAACCGACCGCTGGGATTGCCGCTTCGGTTGTCCGGTCCGGGGCGTTATCCGCAGTGATTACCAATAGTCGGGAGCATGGTTATCGTGCTGCGAGGATGCTGCTGAAAGCCATGAACGGGACCCCTGTTTCACAGTTACCGATTCAGCGAAATTCACATGGTGAGAGGATGATTAATGTCACCACGCTGAAAAGGCTGGGCTTGTCACCCGACCCGATTGTCTTCCGCGGTGTTGAGTTGGTTCGTCAATGGTAAAATTTCATAAAGTAGGCAGTGATGACGCGTAATGCAGGTCGGCAGACATCAATAAGGGGACGTTTGAGGCAGATGTCTCTGCTGCATGTGGTGGTATTTGCCCTGATTGCTGCCAGTCTGTTTTATGCTTCATCGATCGAGCGAAAAAATATCGATCTGATCGTTGAGGACAGCTTTCATGAAATTTCCAGAAATTCTCAGAACAGTCGGAATTTTGGATTGCTTCATACGAGGTTGAGCGTTTTTGAAAGTACTTTTTACTCGGATGAAGAGTGGTTTAAGACCGAAAGCAAAATTATACAGAAAAAGATCAGTGAGTTACGGACAAATGTCAGTGGGACGAAACTGGAAAATCCCCTGACGGATTTGGAAGAGCAGTTCTCAGTTTATTTACAACGGCGTAGTTGGGTCAACTGGCTGATTTTCTGGCGCTCAGAGCAGGATGAAGATATCGGTGAGCTGTTTACCCTGTTGCAGGAAATTATCGCTGAGAAGATGATCACGGTAACATTGGAAGGGGGCGATACCGATTATCTGGAACAGCTGGTCTTATTGATTTCCGGTTATCGTGAGAGCCTCTATGAAATTGCTAAACTGAATGCAGAAGAGAATCCCGCCCACCTTCTGTCTGCATCTCTAGATTCGCCTGTCCCTCTTGAAAAAGAACTCCACGATCTAACCATGAGACTGGGAACCCTCACCGCATCAGAACCACCGATTGACCGCTTGGGACGTCATCTGATTGATCGCTTTGCCCATTACGATTATCTGATGCAACAGTATCAGATAGAGATGATCCGGCTGGGAGCACTGACTCGCAAGCTGGATCAACGAATGGCTCACGTCTTGTCGATGATGCAGCGGCTTGATGAAAAAACGGCACTGGATACTCTGGCTGCGCGTGAAAAAATCCGGCGTTCC
>JAMOPE010000251.1 GCA_027064785.1 Geobacteraceae bacterium | reverse complement strand
TGTCGTTGAAAAAGCTATATGCATCCAGGAATGCATGGCCGATAAGGGCAACCCAAACAATAGTAGGAACGCCTTTTGGAAGGTAAAACACTCTGGATTGATAATCAAAGTGATTACCCCAGCATGCGCCTGAATATCCTTCGCTCTGGTGACTTATAAGCCAATCCAGACAAAATTTTGCTTTGTTTTTGTATTTGTTTTCCCCAGTTGCTCGATGAAGTCGAAGATATCCACGGGCAAAAAAACCCATTCCTTTTAATGAGTAGCTTCTCTTAATGCCAACCAACGGGCGCAGATTGACAGGAAATCGTCGGATTACCTGTTGTAGTAAAGTTTTCAAAAGGGAACTGTCAAATGTTAGCGGTCGCAAGAAGGGAGAATTTAACCCATCAAACAGATCATAGCCTTGGTAATCATATTTTTTCAGCCAGTCATCAAGTTTCTCTATCGAATTGAGGATTTTTTTATTCATGATTGAATTTTTCAGCAAAGTCCTACGTTCTAAAATCCAGGTTCTATATTATCCACTGGTTGGTTTCGCAGGCACTGCCTGGACGCATTACCAGCAGATGCCGTCATATTGCGCTTCCGAAGTGATTTGCTCGGCTACCCGGACAAGGTCAACAACCACCTGACCGTTTTTCAGGCGATTCGGAACTGACCTGAACTCTTCCGCATCGTTCCCAATCACCAATGTGTCGGCATGTGAAAGGACTGCATCTATGTTTTCTACCATCAATCTTGAAATATGGGGGATACGGTTAAGGATATAATCGCGGTTTGCCCCAACAAGGCTTGCCATCCTCACATTCCTGTCATACAGCTTCAAATCATAACCTTTCCCTATGAGCGATTCGATCACCTCCACCAATGGGCTTTCCCTCAAATCATCAGTACCAGCCTTGAAACTGAAACCCAAAACACCCACTTTCCTGTTTCCTTTCTCAGTGACCATCCGGATTGCTTTTTCGATCTGGTATTTGTTGCTGGGCATGATTGCGTTCAGAATAGGGAGTTCCAAGTCGAGCTGTTTTCCTTTATAAACTAGGGCACGCACATCTTTTGGGAGGCATGACCCTCCAAAAGCAAAGCCGGGCTTCAGGTAGTAAGGAGACAAATTCAGTTTTCGGTCCTGGCAGAATATGTTCATCACCTTATGCCCGTCCAATCCCAGAGCCTTGCAGAGATTCCCGATCTCATTTGCAAAGCCTATCTTCAGGGCATGCCACACATTATCGGTGTATTTGACCATCTCCGCAGTATCTACGTCGGTCCTGATCAATGGTGCATCAAATGAGGAATACAACTTGGCCAGTATATCCCCGCTCCGCTGATCCGTCTCACCGATCACCGTTTTAGGAGGATGATAAAAATCATAGACCGCAGTTCCCTCGCGCAAAAATTCGGGATTGATGCAAATACCAAAGTCTTTCCCGGTCTGTTTTCCTGAATATTCTTCCAGCGTGGGGATAACAACGTTGCGCATCGAGCCCGGCAACATGGTACTCCGTATTACGACTACATGGAAATCTGATTCATTCTTGAGCACACTCCCAATTTCTTCACACACGTTTCGTACATACTTGAGGTCCAACCTTCCATTCGATAAGCTGGGAGTTCCCACGCATATCAATGATATTTCAGAACGGTGGATTGCCTCCTCTGTATCTGTAGTTGCAAAAAGCCGTTTCTCTTGAACCACCCGCTCGATCAGTTCGCCGATATCTTTTTCAATAACAGGCGACTTACCGTTGTTAATCAGATTAACCTTGGTCTGAACAGGATCGACGCCTATAACATGATGTCCTTCATTGGCAAAGCATCCTGCTGAAACAGAACCGACATATCCAAGTCCAAATATGCTAATTTTCATTTTTATCGCTCACCTTACTAATTCAAGCTAAGCACTCAATATTCAAAGGCTCTAAGCGCAATTCTTATATGTCTATTAAAGTCTTTTTTTGATTTCGATATAGACAGTTCTTAGGGTACTGTCAACTATTTTGTGTGAAATTTCTTTCAAGCAGTCTCTGAAATAATGGCAGATTATGGGCTACTTTTCCTATGGGGTTTGATCTCCAATGTAATTCCATCTTAAGGCAGATAAAGGCCAACAGGGTATAACAAGATCTTTCACCAGCTAAGATCTCCATTGGCTTTGTTCTG
>JAMOPE010000250.1 GCA_027064785.1 Geobacteraceae bacterium | reverse complement strand
TGACCACAAGGTTCTGGCGGGGGTGATTATTGTCTCAACCCACAAGCCCGAAGAAATTCCGATCTCGGCCCTTGAGGCACAGGAAAGCTCCACTGGCAAAGGATTCTGGGCCTCGGTCGGTACAGCCCTCTCAGGGCTGGTCAATATTGGTGGGGGATATTTTCATATTCAGCTCCCAGAAAAACACTATTACGAATAATGACAGTCATAAAATTTACAGGGAGAATCTTTCAAACCAGCAGCATCCGGTCCGAGACAAACTCCTCCCCCCGAACTTTGTAGAATTGCTTCCAGCAGGTTGTCGACCGTCATCGCAGCTTTTTCCTCATCCCGGACATCAAAAATAACCCGTCCACCATGCAGCATAATCAGGCGATTCCCCAGTTGCAGTGCCTGACGCATATTGTGGGTCACCATCAAAGCGGTCAACTGCTGCTCTTTGATGAGATGCCGGGTCAATTCCAGAACCTGTTGAGCTGTTTTTGGATCAAGGGCAGCGGTGTGCTCATCCAGTAACAGAATTTTCGGTTTGACCAGCTATGGCTTCATCCGCTGCTTCAACACATTAGATCCCCGCGAAACCGTCGCAATTCCGACACCAAGGTGGTCGGCAATCTGACGCTGTGGGACTCCTTCGGCAAGCATCTCAATAATCTGCAGCCGCCTTGCCACATCATCAAGCTCACTGGCCGTCAACAGGTCACTCAGTGCTTTCTCCAACGCTTCCGGAGAATCTTGAGCAAGCAAATGATTGACTAAATGTCTGATATATCCTATGTTTTCATTCATGTACTAGTACAATAGTACATAGTTAACAGATGTCAACCCTTTTCTCGTGAGATCAGTGTTCCAATCCCGCACACTCACTGAGCCGGGTTTCGACTCGGGAGTGTATCATTTTGCAAGTTCAGGACTTTCTCCAATACCTTTTTTCAGGACTCACCAGCGGGGCAATTTACGCCCTGATTGCGCTGGGATTCTGCGTCGTCAACAACACGATGGGGATTGTCAATTTCGTTCAGGTCGATTTTGTATCACTGGGCGGGATGATAATGTTTTCAGCCCTCTTTGCCGCCGGACTGCCGATGATTCCGGGGCTGCTGCTGGCTGTTGCCGGGGTCGCACTCGTCGCAATGGCCGTGGAACGCTTCGGTTTACGTCCGGCACGCTCCGATAACCATCTGGTGCTGATTTTCCTCACCGTTGGTTTGTCGATTATCCTTCGCGGGGTCATCAAGTTGATTTGGGGGAAAAACCGCATGGCACTGCCACCCCTCACCCCCGATGTCCCGGTCAAGATTTTCGGTGCCAGCGTCCTGCCACAGGCATTATGGATTCTGTTACTGACAATGATCGCTATCGGACTGTTGATGTGGTTTTTCTACCGGACATCACTGGGTCTCTCAATGCGCGCCGTTGCCTCCAACCCCACGGCGGCGGCTGTCGTCGGCATCCCCGCCGGTCGGGTCCGGTTGACCAGCTACGCCATCGCCGGAGCCCTCGGTGGACTGGCCGGGGTTCTGGTGACTCCGATTACAACCTTAAGTTACGATGTTGGTGTCCTGTTAGGCCTTAAAGGGTTCGCTGCCGCCATCCTTGGAGGGTTTGGTTCCTTCCCCGGAGCCATCATCGGTGGCCTCGGTCTCGGTCTGCTCGAATCTCTTTCAGCAGGCTACCTATCGAGTGCCTATAAAGATGTTGTTGCCTTTGTTGTGTTGCTGCTGGTGTTGTTTGTACGACCGAAGGGGATATTGGGGAAATAGATATATTTTGAGACTCAGAGAAAAGCAACTTTGATGTTATCGTATTCCGGGGACACGTAACCCGTATTCCGGGGACACGTAACAAGTACATGTCCCCGGAATACTTCCTCTCTACTCCTCTCTGTCTCTGCGTTAAACGCTTTTGAATTTATAGGGTTAAAATATGAAAAATAAAATTGAACTTCTCATGGGCAACGAAGCGATCGGTCAGGGACTGATCGAAGCCGGTTGCCAGGTCGCTGCCGCCTATCCCGGCACACCATCAACCGAAATCCTCCAATCGGTTATCGACCGCAGCGATCAGGCTGTTGAACCACTCCATATTGAGTGGTCGGTCAACGAAAAAATCGCCTTTGAAGTCGCATTGGCCGCCAGCTATACCGGCAAACGCTCGGTTGCCGTGATGA
>JAMOPE010000249.1 GCA_027064785.1 Geobacteraceae bacterium | reverse complement strand
GAATAGCTTTCATTGTCCCTCCGTAACTTTTGGGGTTCGGCTTTCTCTGTATTTTTGTTCCTCAGCTTTATTTTTCAATCGTGCAAATACCGGGTGACGGTATAGCGACTCCAACAGGTAATCGGCCGCTAGGCCGTTGACAATACCACTTACCAGGGCGAAGAGGAGAAAGAACGGCAGCAGCATCCAGATGGAAGGGTGACGAATCACCACCAGCCACGCAATCAATAATTGACCGCTGACGTGCCCCAACGCCCCGACAACTGAAACACCGACAGGACCAATCTTCCCCTGCCACAGTTTATAGCTGGCACTCATCAGAGAGGTTGCAACCAGTCCACCACCCAGTGAGAGGAGAAAGCCGGGAGAAAACAGGCTTCCCAAGAGCAGGCTGCCAATCAGGATTCGTGAGATACTGACGATCCACAACGCCTGAATTCCATAACTGAACAATGCTGTAAGTGCGAGGATGTTAGCGAGTCCGATACGAAACCACGGAACCGGATTTGGCAGCAACACTTCAACGGTATGAAGAGCAACCGCTAAAGCAACAAACAGCGCCAGCAACACCCTGCGCCGAACCTGTTCAAGTTCCGGGGACTCAACGCTGGATGAAGTCATAGTCGCTCTCCTCTCCATCCCTGCTCCCCTCAATACTAATCACCAGATGGTTGGGGACACAAGCCAACAGGTCTCCACTACGCCGCGCCTCCCCCATATGGATACAGATTTTTTTTGTACATGGCGAACTGAGAATCCGGGCGGAACCATCTTTAATCTCCAGAACGGTGGTCCCCAGAGGCCCTTCCAGTTCGACATGCCGATCCTTATTCAGAGGTGCGACAAAAACAATCTTGTCATTAACACTGATAACCACTTTCCCACCGGATTTCTGACCCAGTAAGATCAGAAAAGACGATGCGACCAGCAGAACAACGACAATCAGCAGTTTGCGATCAAAGGGGGTTAATCGCTGCGCCCAGTCTGCTGTCATCCTAATCCTCGATAATCTCACCAATCAGATCGTACTCAGAGGAATCAGTAATTTTCAGTTGCACATACTCACCGACATCGGCCACCCCGGCGGTAATCAAGTACTGACCATCGATATCGGGGGCCTGTCGAACACTTCGCCCTTTGAGCAGGAGATCGGTCTCTTCACTGTACCCTTCGACCAGAACCTGTTCTGTCTGCCCGATCAGCGCCCGGTTTTTATTGAATGAAACCCGCGCCTGAGCCTTCATCAGTCGATTTAAACGGCTGGTTTTTGTCCGGGCCGGAATCTGGTCGGGGAGTTTCGCCGCAACGGTTCCCTCTTCTTTTGAGTAGCGGAACACTCCAACCCGCTCAAAGTGACCCTCGGAAACAAAATCAAGCAATTTGTTAAACTGTTCCCGTGTTTCCCCGGGGAAACCGACGATAAATGAGGTCCGCAGGGTTAGATCAGGAATCCGCTGGCGTAATTTCTCAACCAGCTGGCGGGTCTGCTCTTCATTAAGGTGACGATTCATCTGCGTCAACAAGTGATCATCAATATGCTGCAGCGGTAGATCGAGGTAGTTGCAAATCTTTTCTTCAGTGGCGATAAGTTCAATTAACTCATCGGTTACTCCGTCCGGATAAGCATAAAGAAGGCGAATCCAGATAATTTTGTCAATTTTGACCAACTCTTTCAGCAGTTTTTCAAGCGTCGCACCATCATTCCGATCAGCACCAAAATCGGTAATATCCTGAGCAATCAGAATAATTTCGGTCACCCCCTGCTCAGCCAGATTTTCTGTTTCCTGCACAATTGAGTCGATGCTGCGTGAACGCAGCTTGCCGCGCAGCTGCGGGATAATGCAGTAAGAGCAGTGATTGGAACACCCCTCGGCAATTTTGACATAGCTGGTATACGTCGGAGAGGAATTGACCCGTGGTGTTGTATGGTCATAAAGAAAATCGGGAGCTCCAACTTCCTGAACCGGAACCTGATCTTCAAGTTGGCGTTCAATCAGTTCAACAATCCTCGGACCTTCAGCCGTTCCGATAAACAGATCAACCTCCGGGAGCTGTTCAGGGAGAGCCTCATGATAACGCTGCGGCAAACAACCGGCAACAACCAGCAGCTTGCAACGACCACTTTCCTTATAGTCTGCAACCTCGAGAATTGTATCGACCGATTCCTCTTTGGCA
>JAMOPE010000248.1 GCA_027064785.1 Geobacteraceae bacterium | reverse complement strand
ACTCATTGTTTCCTTCTCCATTGGGGAGAAGGTGCCCGACAGGGCGGATGAGGGGGCAGTTGTTGCCGGGATATCCCCTCACCCGACGCTTTGCGCCACCCTCTCCCCGAGGGAGAGGGAAAGATTTGGTTATTAGGGACTTTCAGTCCCGACTCAAACCCATGCACTTTCAGTGCATGGTGGTTTAGTGATTGAACCATCCGCAACGAATTGGGGTGATGCCCTTCAAACTCAGGCCGTACGGTATGACAGACCATACAGCCGTTGCCGATGGGTTGATCATTTCCCTGATACTGCAATGGCTGAATCGAATCGCGGTTCTCACCCACCGGTAATACCAGCTCCGGGGATTTGTCCGGTGGCGACCAGTTGTTCCGAATAATCCCAATACTGTGCCTGCTTCAATCTGATAATTCAGTTCAACGCCATCGGTGAATCCGTCCATTCCCTGCCGATTCCAGGCCAGTAGAACGTACTCAGAGATCTCTTTGCCGAATGGCGGAATGTCGACGGTCAGTTCCTGTGTTTCAGCACTTTTGCCGAGAAATTTATAGATATGGTCGCAATTGCAATATGAGATAATTTGTGGATGGTGGATGTTTCGGTTCTTGTTGTGGTTATTCGAGTCTGTTATCTTTGGCTGGTTCTTTAAAACAATACATGGAGAGTTTTTATGAAAGTGATTTCGCTCGGGCAGGTTTCTTCCATGCCGATGCAGATGGCTGGTGCCGATGGTGTCACAAAACAGGTCCCCATTGGTTCTGCTGATGGTGCTCCTAACTTTTCGTTTCGGGTGTTTACTGTGGCACCCGGTGGTCATACTCCGTATCATATTCACGACGCTGAACATCTGAATTACATTATTCAGGGGGAAGGGGTTCTGGTCGACGAACTGGGCGACGAGCATCCTGTAAAAGCGGGCGAGTTTGCGCTGGTGACCCCGAACGAAAAGCATCAGTATCGCAATACCTCAGCCAGTGAAGATCTTAAAATGATTTGTGCTGTACCGTTAGCGTACGAATAGACCGATAGGATTTCTGCAGTTAATCTGGAACTGAAAATGGGAGGAAAATATCTATGAAGAAGCTTGTATTGTTGTGTCTTGTTGTTTTGATGCTACCACTGGCAGCGACTGTTTGTGCCAAAGATATCAAGGCGGCATTCGTTTATGTCGGACCGGTCGGTGACGGTGGCTGGACCTACGCTCACGATCAGGGGCGGCAGGCGATGGAGAAGCTGCCGTTTGTCAAGAAGACGACCTTTGTCGAGTCGGTTCCTGAAGGGGCTGAGGCAACTCGCGTCATTATGGGGCTTGCCAGTAAGGGTTACAATCTGATTTTCACCACCAGTTTCGGCTTTATGGATCCGACCCTTGAAGTTGCCAAGCGGTTCCCGGATGTTGCTTTTGAGCACTGCTCCGGGTTCAAAATGTCTGATAATATGGGCAACTATTTCGGTCGTTACTATCAGGGGAAATACCTCTCCGGAATTATTGCCGGAGCTATGACAAAATCGAATATTATCGGCTACGTCGGTGCTTATCCGATTCCTGAAGTTATCCGCGGGATCAATGCCTTCACCCTCGGTGTCCATGAGGTGAACCCGAAGGCGACAGTCAAAGTTGTCTGGACGCAGACCTGGTTTAATCCCGGTCTCGAAAGAGAAGCGGCTGATTCCCTTTTGGATGTCGGTGCCGATGTGCTGTCGATGCATCAGGACACCCCGGCAACTCTGCAGGCAGCTGAGGCCCGTGGCGCATTTGCTATCGGCAATGATTCCGATATGCGTCAATATGCACCAAACGCTTTTCTGACTGCTCCCATCTGGGATTGGGGTGTTCTCTATAAGCATTTTGCGGCTCAGGTTCATGAAGGAACCTGGAAAGCGGAAGAGCTCTGGTGGGGAATGGAAACCGGAATCGTTAAGCTGGCTCCGGTCAGTGATAAAGTTCCGCAAAAGATCAAAGATCTGGTGACTGAAAAGCAAAAGACTCTGATGGAGCACAAGATGAAGGTTTTTACCGGCCCGATCAAGGGGCAGGACGGTAAGGTGCTGCTGGATAGCGGTAAATCATTCAGCGATAAAGAGTTGCTGAGCATGAACTTCTTTATCGAAGGTGTTCAGGGGACAATTCCGAAGTAATTCAAAGATCATCACGAAAGGAAAAAAAGGCCG
>JAMOPE010000247.1 GCA_027064785.1 Geobacteraceae bacterium | reverse complement strand
CTCCCTCAATAATGATTTCATAGAGACCTTCAATCGGAGAGGGATTAATCTCCAGATATTCAATCTTCGGGTAATGCTGGAGCAGACTTGCCGCAACATCAGGTTCGGAATCGGCCGCTTTGGGTGGCGGAACAGCACAGGCAGTCAGTGAAATAACGGACAAAAGTAAGAAGACAGAAAGTATAAAACGCAACATCCGGATAACTCCTCAGGAAAATATTTACCAGAGCATACACCAGCTGTTGCAACAGGAAAAGGGGCGATGCCGGACTGATTATCAAACAGAAAATACCGGGCTCAAAAACAGGCTATTCTGACAAGCTGGTCAAACAAAGAGAAGATCACTAATATGCTCTGGTTGCTGTCGATCGGGACAATCATCAATCCAGACCAAGCAACAAGTTTTTTATTGTCGCCGGGTCACCTGAAATAGGAAAAGAGTCGAGCTTAATACAGCAGGGGAGCAACGCCATCTATTTGATTTAACGAAACAATTGTTTTGAATAACAAAATATGTTTTACTGACGCCTCATTTCATTAAGGAGGCAATATCATGTTTCGAATTATATCCGGTTTGTGTCTTGTTTTCACGTTACTGCTCTCATCTTCCGCTTTTGCAGGGGATCCGCTGGCAGCCTGGCAACCAAAGTTTGATCCAAGCGGTGCCGAGTACACCTATCTTCTCTCAACAGTCGGTCATCCTGCGATTGAAGGAGCAACCGTCGGCTACCGGATTCGTGACCGGGTGTGGAAAGAAAGCAATGGCCGACTTTACGTCGACTATCGCCCGATTTCACAGCTGGGCGGTGAAAAAGACGTCCTGCGGAAATTGAAAATGGGTGCTGTTCAGGGAATGCTCTGTTCTTCAGTCATGGCTCCGAATGTTTCACCACGGCTGGGAATCGTCAATCTGCCGTTCCTCGTTGACAGCTTCAGTAAACTCGACAAATTCCGCCAGAATGAAGAACTGTTCCGTGAGTACGGACAGGATGCAGAGAAAAAAGGGATCATCGTTGCTGATTTCACCGGTTACGGCAGCTATGGCTGGGCGACCAAGACCCCGGTTAAATCCCTGAAAGAAGCGCGCCAGCAACTTTTCCGTATTGCTCAGGCACCGGTCAATGTCGATCTCTACAAAGCGTGGGATATTCAGTTCACCGTCATGCCATGGCCCGATGTCCCGCAGGCGTTGCAGACCGGCGTTATCACCGGACTCGACCATACCCCGATCGTCTGTAATATTACGAAAAAGTTCAATGTTGCTAAAAGCTACACCAATGTTGACTATGCTCAGGGACTCTACATTCACCTGATCAACAAGCGTTGGTTCAACAAACTCCCGGAAGACCTCCAGAAGATTCTCAGCCATGCCATCAAAGAAGAAAGTCAGAAAGTTCGCTCTCTGACCGAACAGCAGCAGATTGACCAAATTGCAGCTGCCAGGAAAAATGGCGTTGTCTTCAATGATTTACCGGCTAGTGAAAAAGAGAAACTCATTGAACTGGCAGAACCGGTTGTTCAGAAATGGGGCGAGAAAATCGGCATCGATTATCTCCAAAAAGTGCGGCAGGCATTAAACGACTAATTTCTCCCAGAGAGAAGAATCAAACACGAAAGACCGGACAGCTGAATCGCTGCCCGGTCTTTTTTTGTGCTCCCCCCCCCGATTTCTCCTTGACCCGAATACGTTTAACCGTTATCGTTTTCACGCAACTACTTGATTTTATTTATATTTAACTTTTTTTTGTGCAGACGAAACATTGTTCACTTATTTAACTTGATCCGGGAGGTTTCAGATGAAAAAGATTATTATTTTATTACTGGCACTGTCGTTGTGCCTGCCGATTGCCGCAATGGCAGGAGGAAAGAAAGACCCGCTTGCAGCCTGGCAGCCAAAATTTGACCCAAGTGGTGCAAAATATACTTATATTCTCTCCAACGTATCGCATCCGGTTATCGAGGGTGTTGCCGTCGGCTATAAAATTCGGGACAAGGTTTGGGAACGGACCAACGGTCAGATCTATGTCGATTTCCGTCCACTGTCACAACTTGGTGGCGAAAAAGATGTCTTGAGCAAATTAAAGCTGGGCGCAGTCCAGGGGATGCTCAGCTCTTCGGTAGCCGCTGCCAACGTTGCCGACCGGCTGGGAATCGTCAACCTACCCTACATTGTTGATACCTTTGATAAACTCGATA
>JAMOPE010000246.1 GCA_027064785.1 Geobacteraceae bacterium | reverse complement strand
CTGAAAATCGGTATAAATCGCACCAATTCCCCCTTCAACATACGGCAACCACAAACCCATTTTGAAATTATCGAGATAATAGAGTGCCAGCATGTCGACCGACAACAGTCCACGATGGTTGCCGTCCGTCGTCAATCCCCCGTTTATTTCAAATTTAACCCGCAACGCTTCGGGAGCTTCATGCCAGAAAACCCGATCGTAATCGATAAGCATCTGTCCCTGCAGCAAGACCAGCCCGAAGGTCTCCGGATCGTAGGCACCACCAACCAGCAGTGCTGCACCATAGCGGGTCGGGACATAATTGTCAGCATCGGCGGAAATTGGGACAATCAGGAAGAACCAGCACAGAGCAACCATTGCCGCAAAATGTCGCATCACACCCTCAGCCCGACAAACGGATCAGGCTATAATCCCCGCCCGGTCCTAATTTCAAACACGAAAGGGGAGCAGTCCCGACAGGCTGTGGAGGCAATACACTCACAGCGTTAGCCGTCGCAGGTGAGGCGTAGAGCTCACCATCACACTGCGACAATGCTGCGACAGCCAGATCAAATCCGGCGGCAGCCGGAAAACTGCCATACAGAGGAGAATAGCTCGCAGCCTGACGCCCCTTCAGGAGCTGCTGATACCAGCGACCACATTCTTTATGACCATCGGCACCGATAATCAACCGATCGTTTTCAGGCAGTGTCACTGGATTGGCGAGATAATTCCCCAACCTGACAGCTTCGATGTATCCGTAGGGAGCATCGTCATCACCACGGCTCAAAACAAAGAAAACAGCTCCTTCACCGGCAACCGCACTTTGTTCCTCAAAGTTAAATGGTTGCAGCGGACCCTGCTCCCCATCACCGAAAAACTGTTCGCGACAGTAGCTCAAGACATCACAAGCTTCATCCACGGCACCAAACAGCACCTGATCAACCCGACCTTCTGCAAGCCACTGCTGAGCACTTAACAATGCCGAAGGGACCGACATCTCAAATTGCGTCACTGTCAAGCTGGGTGCCGTCGTTTTCAACTGAATCGAAACATGAGCTGCTGCTGCATTGTGAACCGAATTGGAAAAATGGGTTGGGGAGCTGCACGAATAACCGAAATCGAGGTACGAATCGAGGAAATTGAAGGTCGTCTTCAACGCACCATAGCCCGAAGCAATCACAACCCCCATCCGCGAACGATCCGCTTCAAGCAGATCGGCATCTTTAAGTGCCAGACAGGCCCCAAGAAGGGTCATTTTTGAAAAATGATCAATCCGCCTCAACGCCCGCTTGGGGATAAACTCAGCCAAACCACTGACATCGGCCCGATAATTTTCCGGGACACTCCCCTGCTGTAATGCCGTTCGGAAAGCATCGACGCCACAGCCGAAACCAGCCGTGACACCAAGACCCTGAATCGCTATCTTCATATCAGGAATCCCCCCGCCCGAAAATCAGGACTGCATTATTGCCACCAAAAGCCAACGATTCCGACAATGCAAAATCACCGCTGACCGGTGTATTCTCAGCAACCGGTGTTGCTGCCAATTCGGGATCGGGTGTCGCAAAACCGATACTTGCCGGGATCTCATTACGTTGCAGACAGGCAACAGTAAATGCCGCCTCAATTCCTCCCGCAGCACCCAGTGTATGACCGGTGTAACCCTTGGTCGAAACAAACGGAATTCCCGGAAGCACCTCTGCCATCACCCGGCTTTCAACCCGGTCATTGTCGGGAGTTCCGGTGCCATGAGCATTGATGAAAGCGATCTGTTCCGGTGTCACATCGGCAGCTCGAAATGCCTCGGCCAGAGCCTGTTTCAGCCCCGTTCCTTCAGGATGGGGAGCCGTTAAATGGTAGGCGTCCGAAGCTGACCCGTAACCACACAGGTAGCTGCGGACCTTTTTATTCTGCCGAACATCTGCCGCTTCAAGAACCAGCAGCCCGGCCCCTTCGCCTAAATTCAATCCCTTGCGTTCAACATCGAAAGGCTTGCAGGGGTCGGTATCGGTGATCATCAACGAACTGAACCCAGCGTAAGTCACCCGTGCCAGTTCATCCGCTCCTCCGGCAATCACAACATCACACGCTCCTGCCCGCAACCACCCAGCACCGATCCCTATCGCATCGGTCCCAGAGGAACAGGCATTGACAACAGTCTGGGTCGGACCGTCAAGTTTCAGTTGCCGGGCAATCACTGCGGCGGGATTACTGCGCA
>JAMOPE010000245.1 GCA_027064785.1 Geobacteraceae bacterium | reverse complement strand
ATGAGCCAGACCTTCGACAATCGCTGTCTTTCCAACCCCCGGCTCACCGATAAGAACCGGATTGTTTTTGGTTTTACGCGATAAAATTCTGATCACCCGGCGAATCTCTTCATCCCGGCCAATAACCGGATCAAGCTTGCCGTTTTTGACCTCTTCGACCAGATCACGTCCATATTTTTCCAGTGCTTCGTAGGTTGCTTCGGGGTCCTGACTGGTCACCCGCTGATTTCCACGGACCTGACTCAACGCCTCAAGCAATTTGTCGCGGTCGATATTCAGCTTCCGCAACAAACGACCCGCCACAGTTCGCTCTCCTTCAGCAATAACTGCCAGTAAAACGTGCTCGACACTGACAAAATCGTCCTTCAGCTGTTTTGCTTCAGTTTCAGCCTGCAATAACAGTTGCCCCAACCGACGGCTGGCATACAGCTTGCCACTCTCTGCTCCCGGCCCACCAATCTGCGGACGGTTCTGCAGATCCTGATTCAGTGGATCGACAAGATCGGCCAGTGCAACATCCATCTTCTGCAATAATCGCGGGATCAGTCCATCCGATTGCTCGCACAATGCCAGCAACAGATGTTCACCATCAATCTCAGCGTGGCTCATTTTTAACGCATAAGCCTGCGCGGTCTGCAATGCATCCTGAACCTTCTGGGTTGTTTTATTCATATCAATCATAAGTCACTCCTTACCTCGTATTTTTGTCCTTCTCGCCCTTGCATCATAAAAAGGGCAGCAGCATATATTTAGAGTATACTGCTAAAATCACACTTGGCAGAAAAAAAGCCGGGGCTGCAACACCCCGGCTTCTGCACATCAGTGCAATGTTCTGACGGCAATCTTTTTCGGCTTTGCCGCCTCACTTTTCGGTAACCGCAGGGTGAGGACTCCATCTTTCATTGTTGCCTTACCAGCATCCGCGTCGATCCTGTCGGAGAGCGTAAATTGCCGATAATAACTACGCTGCGTCTCAGCAGCATCCTGGACTTCACCTTCCAACGTCAACACCCCGCGGGAAACTTCAAGCTGGAGAGCCGATTCCTCGACTCCGGGCAAATCAGCCAGCAAAACCAGCTCGTTATCTGTTTCGTATATATCTACAGCCGGAGCCATTCTGATGATCGATTTTACCTCTCCGGTATTTTCCATTGAGCCATTGTTACGGCTTGTCATTTGTTTATCGTTCATAGTCTTTCTCCTCTATATTAATTTTTGAGTTCAGTCTCAACCAACCTTCACTGCAATTTTCTTCGGCAATACCGATGCCGCTTTCGGTAACTTGACCTTCAGCACACCGTTGACGTACTCCGCATCAATTTTTTCGGTGTCAAGATTGGTCGGTAACTCAATTTTCTGTTCAAATTCACCGCTACGCCGTTCCTGCCGATGCCAGCGAGCCCCTTCGGGAATATCCGATTTGGCAAAAGCACCGGAGATTGTCAGCTGACGACCCAAAACGTTGATATTGAGTTTTTCAGCATCAAGTCCCGGTAAAACCGCGACAACCGAGTAATGATCGTTGTTATCATGAACCCTAAAACTGACATTCTGTCTCGCCACTTCGTAACCGGAGCGAACACCTAAACCACGAAAGATCTGATCCATTTCACGTTGCATACTTTCCATCTCGTTTAATATCTGTAATCCAAACATTGTCATTCTCCTTTTATGTTGGGTTTATTGCTTTCCGTCATAACTGCCCCGACATATTACAAGGGTAATGCCAATATGAAAAAATAATTTTATGTTATTTTTCAGTGGTTTAGAGAACCAAGAGAGTAACTAAAAAGGGGGTGCGACGTTGCAAGTGTCACAGAAAGGAAAATGAATGCGACAGTTGCAACGTCGCACAAAGAGAAGAAGGTCTTTTAACGGAGAGGCGGAGTGAAAAGCAAAACCTAAAATTAGCCACCAAGACTCCAAGAGCACCAAGAAAAAACAAAATCTCTTTTTTTGGTTTCTCTCCAACTCTCCCGCCTCAGCATCTCTCCGTTTAAAAATTACAAGAGGTCATCACGCTGGAGATTAAGCCGCTGCAGGTGACGATACAGGGTCGCCCGATGGACACCCAGTTGGCGAGCCGCTGCCGAGATATTCCCCCCCGCCTGCCGATAGGCTTCACGGATCACTTCTTCTGACAATTCAACTTTGCCGGACTGTTGTTGCTGAGCTGCAGAAGATTGAAGCGGCGGCGTGTCCCC
>JAMOPE010000244.1 GCA_027064785.1 Geobacteraceae bacterium | reverse complement strand
ATCCCCACCCTAACCATCCCCCACGCCGAGGGGATGGAATACGCACTAGTTGAGCGAAGTGGATAACCAGACTATTTATTCCAAATTGACTTTTTTTATCGATCAGATTATTGTCATACAAGTTCCTATCGATAAGGAGAATAGCATGGATGCAGTTAAGATTTCCCCTAAATTTCAGGTTGTTATTCCAAAAAAAGTCAGAGAATCAATGCAACTCAAACCGGGACAGCAATTACAGGTCATTGAATATGGGAATCGTGTTGAACTGATTCCAACGCAAAGCGTTGAATCTATGCGAGGGTTCTTGAGAGGTATTAATACAGCATTTGAGCGAGAGGATGAGCGGCTATGAATGTCGTTGATTCCTGCGGTTGGCTTGAATACTTTAGTGATGGTCCCAATGCCAATATATTCGCTGAACCAATTCAGGACCTCAATCGTCTGATCGTTCCAACTTTGTGCTTATATGAGGTTTTCAAAGTTGCGCTACGCGAACAAGGCGAAGATTCTGCTTTACAGGTTATCGCCATTATGAAGCAGGCTCTATCCGTAGATTTAAGCGGTAACTTGGCGATTCAGTCTGCTAAAATTAGTTTTGATCTCAAAATCCCAATGGCAGATGCGATTATTTTGACAACAGCTCGTGCATATCAGGCGACAGTGTGGACTCAGGATGATGATTTTGATGGAATCAGTGGGGTTAAATATTTCAGCAAGCGGTAACGTCTAAAATATCATCAACGCCATGGAATTTCGAAAGCAGATAATGATGGCGGCTGGCGGGCCGCAACCAGCCGGTCTTGAAATAACGCAGGGAAACCTTTTAACAATTTTTCACCCGTAGGACGACATAGAATAATGGATAATTGAGATGCGACCCCAACACATTCTTAAAAAGGAGCGGCTGAGTGAAAAATGAAAAAGTGGTCACAGTACTCGCACCACATATAAAAAACCTAAAATCCGTCTAACCAAAATGTTAGCGCAGAAACAAGGCAAATAAATGGCAAAATTAGGATCGGAAAAAAGACCGATTGTTGTCCGTGTTCATACAGATGAAAAGGCCAGGTATGTGGCTGAAACATGTGCAACACATGGATGGCATTACATTATAGGATTTGAGCCTGACAAACCAGAGGACATCTCTGATCTGGAGAAGTTGCTTAATCCGCAGAAGCCGGCAATATCAAAAAAGGTTGGCAGGAACGATCCTTGTCCCTGTGGTAGCGGCAAAAAGTACAAAAAGTGTTGTGGACTCAATGGCATTTGACAATAAACTGCTAATCTCCACACTAACCCTCCCCCACGCCGGGGGGAGGTTAGTGTGGAGCGAAGTGCATAACCAAATTAACTTTTAAGCAGGTTCACCAGCGCGCGGCGCTTCAAACCACCTTTGAGCATCGCTTGAATTTTTTCTTCCAGGCCAGCCAGGGTCACTTCATCGGCCATTTCAGCCAGGTTATCGAGCTTCCATTTACTGGCTAACCGTCGCCAGACACGGGTTCTCCGCTCCATGGGACATTCGGCAGAATCGATCCCGATCAGACGGACACCGCGGAGGATAAACGGGAAGACGTTAATCGGGATATCGATGGAAGCAACCAGGCCACAGCAGGTCACCACGCCATCGTATTGAGCCGATTTGATCGCAGCAGCCAACATATCACCACCGACGCAATCGACGACTCCCGCCCAGGTAGGTTTCAACATGGGGCGCTCATTTCCTTTTAACAAGGTTTCACGATCGATAACCCGCTTCGCACCCAACCCTTCAAGATAGGGTGTCTCTTCAAGTTTGCCGGTGACAGCGGTCACGTTGAAACCAATCTTGGCCAATATTGCCACGGCAAGGCTACCAACCCCACCCGTTGCTCCGGTAACCAACACCGGACCTTTTTCAGGAGTAACTCCATTTTCAACCAGTTCCTGAACCGACAGGGCCGCAGTCAACCCGGCAGTCCCCAGCATCATGCTCTCTTTCAGGCTTAACCCTTCAGGAAGCTTCAGCACCCACTTGCTTGGCACCCGGATTAGCTGACCAAAACCGCCATCGGTCTCCATCCCCAGATCGTAGCTGGTGACAATCACTTTATCACCGGGCTGGAATGAGCCATCAGCACACGAGACAACTTCACCGGCAGCATCGATCCCCGGAGTATGAGGGAAGTTGCGCGTCACCCCCGGATTCCCGACCGCCGAAAGGGCGTCCTTGAAGTTGAGGG
>JAMOPE010000243.1 GCA_027064785.1 Geobacteraceae bacterium | reverse complement strand
TATATGACTAATCCGGTTATATATTGACATTTCAAAACATCTCTGTCAATCAAATAATTGCCATAAAAAAACCCCGCTCACATATTCATGCGGCGGGGTCAAAATCAAAATCACAAAGCTAGCGCCCTACATGAGGAGGGACGATTGTCACCACCCGGTTTGTTTTGCGCAATATCTTTTCAGCAACACTCCCGAGAAAAGCGTAATGGAGCTTTCCTTTACTATGACTGCCGAGAACGATCATGTCGACATCAAGACGATCAGCAACCTCAAGAATCATTGGAACAGGTTCCCCATGATGAACTTCAACCTGAGGTGGATGGATCGTCTCCTCCTCCATCAGTTCAGTTTCCTGCGCAATGATGGCGTGCAACTGCTCTTTGGTCTTCTCGGACAATTCTGATTCATTCACGGCGTTAAATTTTGCCAGATTGTCTGGTCCCATTGTCAACGCAACCATGTTAAGAACCGAAGAATCAACAGTCGGCATAACATGCAAAACATGAATCTGTGCATGAAACTTACAGCCAAGTTCCAATGCATAGCGGATCACCCGTGAAGAATCTTTGCTTAAATCTTTGGCAACCAGAATTTTATTTATCTTCATTTCCATAATGGTCTCTCTTTCCTCTCAGCCTATCTATTTGTCTCCACCTGACGATTCAAAAGAAAAGTCAGGGGACAAACAATTATATCAAGCAGCAGCTTCCAGTTCTGCCTCTTCCTCTTTCTTTCTCCTGCGAGATTGAATGACATATAACAGAATATAGAGTCCAACAGCGGGAAAATACATCAGCTCTGGTGGCAAGCGGTGGCTTGGCACCTGGAGGTGAAGAATTTCCTGATCAAAATCGATGCCCGATTTTTCGGCGACACTGCCAAAAACAACATTATCGATATAGATCTTTCCACCTTCCTCACGGGTTTCAATACCAACAGCACCCAGTCTCTCTGCACCGGTAGCCTCATCACCAATTGTCAGCATCAGTGTTTTTTTGAACTTTTTACCATTCATCTTTTCGCCGGCAACCGTCATACGCAGAGATGAACCCGGGTCCATGTCACCGACATACTCAACAATTTGTGTAGCAGGTTCTTCAAGCAATGGGGGGAAAATTTTATCCCAGACGATACCCGGGCGAAACAAAATCAGAGCGATCAATAGCAACATCACCGTCTCCCACACCCGGCATTTAACCAGAAAATACCCTTGCGTTCCGGCGGCAAAAGAAAGCATTGCAAGAACAGCAGAAACAATAACAATAACAAGCTGATACCAATGATCGACTCCGATCATCAGCAACTTCGTATTAAAGATAAACATGAAGGGTAATATCGCTGTTCGGATATCGTAGATAAAACCCTGTATACCCGTCTTAATCGGATCACCCCCCGATATACCGGCAGCTGCAAAGGCAGCTAACCCCACTGGCGGGGTATCATCCGCAAGAATCCCGAAATAAAAGACAAACAGGTGAGCAGCAATCAGAGGAACGATCAGACCATTCTGTGCAGCAAGGTTAACGATAACCGGAGCCATCAGAGTCGACACAACAATATAGTTAGCCGTTGTCGGTAGGCCCATTCCCAGAATTAGACTGATGATTGCAGTAAACAGCAGGATCAGCATCAAACTACCACCGGAAATAAACTCGACAAATTCGGTCATAACCAGCCCGATACCGGTCAAAGTAACAGTACCAACAATAATACCGGCAGCTGACGTCGCAACACCAATACCGATCATATTCCGGGCGCCAGCAACACTGCCGTCAATCAGATCCATGATTCCAGATTTAAAGGAAAATTCTTTCCCTTGTCCCTTACGGAAAATGCCTTTCAACGGTCGCTGCGTCAGGAGGATAAAAATCATTAATACTGTTGCCCAAAAAGCTGACAATGCCGGAGACAGTCGTTCAACAGTCAAGCACCACATCAGCACAACAACCGGCAGGAGAAAATAGTAACCCGCCTGAGCTGTTTTCCCAAGATGAGGAAGCTCATTAATCTCAGTTGTTTGCTCCAATTCAGGAACCCGGCAGGCAACCCAAAGCAAAAACAGATACGCAATGAGTAATAGAACCGATACAACGTAAATCGTAGCGTCACCGGCAACACCCTTGATCCAGCCTAAACCATAATATGTTCCGCCAGCGAGAATAATCATAGTTAGGAACGATAGAACAAAAGACATCAAACGTTGTGCCGCTGTTTTTGTAATAGTCTTTTCCATCCCCTTTAGCCCCATTTTACAAGCTTCAAGGTGGACGATGTAAACCAGCGCCACGTAAGAGATAATCGCCGGGAGGAATGCGTGCTTTATGACTTCGATGTAGGTAATTCCGACATATTCAACCATCAGGAAGGCAGCAGCGCCCATAACCGGGGGCATCAACTGACCATTCGTCGAGCAGGCAACTTCGATAGCACCCGCCTTTTCGGCCTTAAATCCAACTTTCTTCATTAGCGGGATCGTGAAGGTTCCGGTTGTCACAACATTTGCGATAGAAGAACCAGAAACAAGTCCAGTTAAACCTGAAGAGACGACAGCAGCTTTCGCCGGACCGCCTTTCAGGTGCCCAAGGGCAGCAAAAGCAGTACGGATAAAATAGTTACCGGCGCCACCGGCCTCAAGAAGGGCCCCAAAAAGGACGAACATAAAGACCATCCCGGTGGAAACACCCAGCGCAACACCAAAAACCCCTTCTGTTCCCAGCCAGTAGTGAGACATACCTTTTGACAGACTGGCACTTTGGTGAGCAATAACATCGGGCATGTACTGACCACCAAAGGTGTAGGAGATAAAAATCAGCGCTACAATCATCAGTGGAGGACCAAGAGCCCGTCGTGTTGCTTCAAGAAGCAGAATCAAGCCACAAACCGAAACAATCAGGTCCATCTGAGTCGGTAAACCGGGACGACTAGACAGCTCATTATAAAATAGGTAGAGATAACCGGCACAGAAGGCACCGGCCAGCCCCATCGCCCAATCCTGAATAGGAATATAGTTCTTGGGAGATTTCTTAAAAGTCGGAAAGGCTGTAAATGCGAGGAACACGGCAAAAGCAAGGTGAATTGCTCGCGCCTCAGTATCATTTATGACAAAGAAATTAAAAATGAACGGCAGGGGTGAGGCATACCAAAGTTGAAAAATCGTCCAGATCAACGGCACCCCAAACAGAACTTTTTTAGGAAAAGACCCGGTTGGATTTCGAGCTCCCGATTCCGTTTCGGCAATCATCTCTTGGAGTTCTTCTTCGGTTTTAATCTGAGTTGTTACTTCGCTCATAACAGAGATCCTTCAGCGCAACAAAAATAGATCAAACCTTTCTGGGAAGTATCACTAAGTCGTTCCTTCAGACTCACCCATAAGGCTGATGAGAGAAAAAAAATGCACCGCCGAAACGGTGCATTTTTTTACTGCATCACATAAATTACATCAAACCAGCTTCTTTGTAGTACTTAGCAGCACCACGATGAAGAGGTGCAGACAGGCCGTCCTTGATCATTTCTTCTTTTTTCAGGACAGAGAATGCAGGGTGAAGCTTTTTGAAATCGTCAAAGTTTTCAAAAACAGCTTTAACAACATTGTAGATAACATCTTCGGGAACGTCAGAAGACGTTACGAAGGTTGCGCCAACACCGAAGGTCTTGGTGTCTTCAGGGGTGCCACGATACATACCACCAGGGATAGTTGCATAACGATAGTAGTCATTGTCTTTGACAAGCTTGTCAATTGCAGGACCGGTGACGTTAACCAAAGTTGTGTCACAGGAAGTCGAAGCTTCTTTGATCGAACCACTTGGGTGACCAACGGTGAAAACGATGGCATCAATTTTGTTGTCGCACAGAGCTTTAGACTGCTCAGAGGACTTCAGCTCGGAAGCCAGTTTGAAATCTTTGTTAGTCCAGCCTTTGGCTGCCATAACAACTTCCATGGTGCCACGTTGACCGGAACCCGGGTTACCGATGTTAACGCGCTTACCTTTGAGGTCATCAAAGTTTCTGATGTTGGCATCTTTACGGGCAACAACAGTGAAGGGCTCAGGGTGAACAGAGAAAACTGCGCGCAGTTTCTTGTTAGGACCTTGGTCTTTGAATTTGCTGGTGCCGTGATATGCATGGTACTGCCAGTCAGACTGAGCAACACCCATGTCTAGTTCGCCAGCACGAATGGTGTTCAGGTTGTAAACAGAACCACCGGTACTTTCGACCGAGCAACGGATACCGTGCTCTTTTCTGGTTTTGTTAACCAGACGACAAATAGCACCACCAGTTGGGTAGTAAACGCCGGTAACACCACCGGTACCGATTGTAACAAACTGTTGCTCCATTGCGTTAGCCGGGCTAACAGGAACAAAGCTGGCTGCAACAGCAAAAGCCAAAAGATACATAAACATTTTCTTCATTTGGAACTCCTCCTCAAAGAGAATTAGTGACTGCCCACCCAGTGTGGACCATTTATCAGATTTTACAAAACAAACGAACTAATGAGAAGAGTACAGCAAGGACGATACCAGCATGGCGGGATTTCAGAAAAAAACTGATAAACAACCGATATCATAATGGTGTTTTAAAGTAGCAGGGAGAGTAAGGCGTGATCCAAAGAGGTCAACGCCTATAACCACATTTAAAAAAACTCCCAATAAAAACAAAATACTGTTTCAGTTTCAATGGGTTAGGAATTATAACCATAACAATAAATATAACTAAAGTTATAGGTGTTTAGCGGCGTTTCTCTTTCAGTCTCTTACTCAGTGCTGGCTGAGAAATCCCCAACAGACGCGCGGCAATACTCTGATTCCCATCAGAACGCTGCATCGCCTCTTCAACCAGCAATTGTCCAGCCTGCTGCAGTGTCGGCAAAGGGGTCAGAACAGCAAAGGGATTTCCCACCTCCGGGGAGTAATCAACGGTAGGATGTTCCGCCTGAGAGCCGATACGGGCAAGAAAACTTTGCATCGACAGCGTCTTCTGCTGGTGTTGACTGACCGCATCATAAACCATCGCTTCCAATTCACGAATGTTCCCGGGAAAATCATAGGTCGAGAGCAAGACTGCCAGTTCTTTTGGCGGAGTCGGCTTCTTTTTTCCCAGGTTCTTAGCCGCCTCGGTTAAAAAATGATCGAGAAGAAGCACCAGATCATCCTTACGTTCGCGCAGCGGCGGCACGTGGACATGGTGTGAATACAAACGATAATATAAATCGCGACGAAATTCACCCAGTGCCATCTTGGCATCGAGGTCGGCATGGGTTGCAACCACAACACGGGCGGTCATCTGCTTAGGCTGATCACTTCCCAGCGGATAATATTCCCCGCTTTGCAACAGCCTGAGTAATTTCACCTGAGAGGCTGCGTTCAGATCTCCGATTTCATCAAGGAAGAGTGTCCCGCCGGCAGCCTTTTCTATCATCCCCTTGCGAATATTATCGGCACCGGTAAAAGCACCACGGACATGACCGAACAAAGTATCGGCGAAAACATTATCATCAAGCCCGGCAACGTTGACCGACACCAGTTCACCGCGATTACCGCTGAGCGTATGGACAGCTTCGGCAATCAGCTCTTTACCAACGCCGCTTTCACCGGTAATCAAAATTGGCTGATGGCTGGGTGCGACCGCCTCCAGATATTGAAAACAGGCACGCATCGCTGCATTATTCGTCACAATGGAGGAGAAAACTTCAGGAGTATCAAGCTTTTCCCGGAAAAACCGCCGCCTGATCGCACGGTTTTCATACTCCAGTTCAACCATCCGGATCGCACGCAGAACTCCCTCAACCAGCCGTTCTTCATCAATCGTCTTGACGTAGTAATCGAACGCACCGGCACGCATACAATTCACTGCCGTTTCCAACTGATTCATGCCGCTGAGGATGATCACCCTGACGTGTGGAAAGTCCTCAACAATCTGTTCAAGCAATTCATCCCCGGAAAGGTGGGGCATCGTCAAATCGAGAAGAACTAAACCGATTTCATTGGACTCCAGGGTCGACATAACATCGCGACTGTCCGCACACTGATGCAGATTTGTAATCCCCCCCGGCCCTTCCAGAGCCAAACTTAAACTACGCAGCCATGGTAGCTCATCATCAACTAACAATACCCCGAAAGAGGGATACGGTTTTGTCTCAATCATGTTCTTCCTCTTTAATTGGCAACAAAAGCGTCACAACCATCCCCTCTTCCGGCTGTGAGCTGAATTCTAGGCGTCCATGGTGGTCTTTGACGATGCCATCCGAAACGGAAAGTCCCAGACCGGTTCCGCCAGATTCACGTTTTGTCGTAAAAAACGGATCGGTAATGCGGCTCAGGGTCTCTTCATCCAGGCCACAGCCTTCATCCGTCACTTCAAGGACAACCATTTTTTCATCAGCAAGTGCATAAGTGCGCAACTGTATCGATTGCTCAACCGATGTCAACGCCTGACAGGCATTTAAAATCAGATTAACGACAACCTGTTCGATCCGATGCCCATTTCCCCGGAACAACGGGAGATCGGCAGCATAATCGATACTGAAATTATGGGTCGCATTACGGAGAGTGTTATCAACCAAGCGCAACGCCGAAGAGACAACATCATTCAGATCAACCGCATCGTCCAGCCCCGAATCATTTCGCCGGGCAAAATCTTTAAGGTCCTCGACAATTCGCTTAATCCGGTTGGAGCTTTCCAGCATCTCCTCAAGCATCTTTGGAATTTCGCGACGCATTCGTGAATAGGGGAACCAGCCAAGCTTGAAATTTCCCTGCTCTTCGTAATATTTATCCAAAATAGGCTCAATGCTTTGATATGTCTTACTTAACTGAGGCAAACTCAACTGAATTAAGCCATTAGGATTGTTAATTTCATGAGCAACCCCCGCGACCAACACCCCCAGTGAGGTCATTTTGTCGGCATGGAGAAGCTGTTTCTGGCGAATCTGTAATTCTTCTGCCGATTTCATCCGCTCAGCAATTTCCCGCTCCAACTCCTTAGTTCGCAGAGCCACCTGTCGGCGTAACGTCCGCGACCACAGTGCAAAAGCAATCAGCACCAGAAGCAGCGGCCCAATGACCAGTGCGCCATAACGGATGATATTGTGCCACGAAATAGGCTCCGGCTGTAAAACCCCCAGCCATTTCTCACGAATCCGGCGATAGTCACCGGTCTTTTTAAGCAGTGCCAAACCTTCATTGAAGGGAGCCAGCAACTCAAGATTTCCCTTTTTAACAGCAAAACCATAATTTTGGGCAACCAGAGGTCGGGCGATCGGATGAATATTGCTCAGATGCAAACTGCTGAGGAGATATTCACCGGGCAATTTTGCCACCAAAGCACAATCGTGATGTCCCGATGCAAGCAAATTGAGTGCATCAGCAAGCGACTGCACCATAAACAGATCAGCAACAATGCCGTTCTCGATCATGTAGTCGTGCATCACACTTCCCTTCATCACAATGACCTCTTTCCCTTCAAGGTCTTTTACCGAACGAATTGTCCGGTTATCATTGCGAATCCAGATAGATTGATGAACTTTAGCGTGAGGAATTGAGAAGTCGACCTCGTCAAGACGCTCTTTGGTGTGCGCCATCCCCATCAGGATATCAACATCACCCTTATCCAGCGCCTGTCGCATACTTCCCCACGAGCCAAGCTGGATATTAATCTCCATCCCCATCACCCGGGCAATCGCCTGAGTCAGCTCGACATTATATCCCGTCGGCAACCCATCCGAGTCGAGGTACTCGTAGGGGGGATAATTATAGTCCCCACCGATCCGTACCGGCAGATCCTGACGTACCGGTTCTTCGGCAAAAGCTGGTGCAATGTAAAGAAGAAGGACCAAGGCACAAGGGACAAGGAGCAAGGACAGGCAAGACCAGAAACACAGAACCTTGAACCTAGAACCTAGAACCTTGAACCTAGAACCTTGAACCTTGAACCTAGAACCTAGAACCTTGAACCTAGAACCTAGAACCTTGAACCTAGAACCTAGAACCTTGAACCTAGAACCGTGCATGTCCAGGAGTCCGCGGGAACGGGATAACGTCGCGGATGTTTTCCATCCCGGTCAGGTACATAATTAACCGCTCAAAACCAAGTCCAAATCCGGCATGCGGACAACTTCCCCAGCGACGGATATCGAGATACCAGCTCATGTCGTCAGGAGCAATCCCCTGGGCCGCCATCCGTGCCTGCAGGACATCGAGACGTTCTTCCCGCTGGCTGCCACCGATAATTTCTCCGACCCTTGGGACGAGAAGATCCATCGCCGCAACAGTTTTCCCGTCATCGTTCATCCGCATATAAAATGCTTTGATCTGTTTCGGATAATCGGTGACAAAAACCGGCCCGTTAAAAACTTTCTCGGTCAGATAGCGTTCATGTTCCGATTGCAGATCGAGTCCCCATTCAACCGGGAACTCAAATTTCTGTCCCGATTTCTGCAGTCGTTCAACGGCCTCGGTATAAGTCACCGTTGTAAAGTTAGCTTTTGCCAGTGTTTCAAGTTTTTCAATCAGCCCCTTTTCAATCCGCTGATTGAAAAAGTCGAGGTCTTCGTGACAATGATCCAGGGCATACGTCACCAGATAGCGGAGAAAATCCTCCCCCAATTGACAGTTATCACGTAGGTCAGCAAATGCAATCTCGGGTTCAATCATCCAGAACTCAGCGGCATGACGACTGGTATTGGAGTTTTCAGCACGGAAAGTCGGTCCAAAAGTGTAGATATCGGAGAAAGCTGTCGCAAATAATTCCCCCTGCAACTGTCCACTCACCGTTAGCCCCGTTTGTTCGCCAAAGAAATCACGGCTCCAGTCGACCTTTCCATCCAAAAGAGGTGGATTTTGCGGATCAAGAGTCGTCACCCGAAAAAGTTCCCCCGCACCCTCACAATCGTTGGCAGTAATAATCGGAGTTTGAACATAAAGAAAACCACGCTGTTGAAAAAACTGGTGAACCGCAAACGACAGGGCACTACGCATCCGGAAAACAGCTCCAAATGTATTGGAGCGGGGACGCAGGTGAGCAATAGTCCGCAGATATTCGAGAGTATGACGCTTTTTCTGTAAAGGATAACTCTCATCTGCAGCACCAATGATCTCAATAGTCTGAGCCTGAAGTTCCCAGTCCTGACCTTTTGCCGGGGATTCAACCAGAGCCCCGACAACGACAAGACACGCCCCGGTTCCGACACGGGAGACAGCATCGTAATTATCAATGTCCGGGCTCAAAACAATTTGTACCGAAGCAAAGCAACTACCATCGTTCATGGTGAGAAAGGCAACGTCTTTGCCGCGACGGATCGAACGCACCCAACCTTTAACACAGATTTCCGGCTCGGCTTGCTGCGACTGCAAAATCTGTTTAATCGATGTCTTTTTGGTGTCACTCATTTTCTATATCCTTTCAAACTTTTCAGAAACAAAGAAACCTTTTGGAGATTATCAGCAGATTAAGTCACGATCTGCAAGAGATATCAAACAAAAAGGCGGCTCCGTCAGGAACAGCCTCTCGTTTTACTCAACATTTTACATTTCAAAGAGATTACTCGATGAAGCGACCACCACGTGATTCCAGATACGGACCGTATTGCTTATCAACTTCAACAATATGCTCCAACAACCACGATCGGAGAAACTGCAGCAACTCTTGCGAAATACCCTCGTCCCCCGCTTCTGACCGTTGTCGAAACTCATCGACCCTGGCAATCAGTGCCTGATGAATTTTGCGATGATCATCCAGCCCGGAAAATGATATGCGGCCATCAACCTCTCTTCATGCTGAAAATGTTCAACAGTATAAACCGTCAATAATGCCAATATTTCTGCCAGTATTTTTTCGCTGCGTTTATCACGAATCGCCTCGTAAAGACGATTAATTTCAGCAATCAGCCCTCGATGCTCGTTATCGAGTGCGACAATCCCCGTTGCGTAAACCTCTTTCCAACCGATAACTGCCATAAGTCTCACATATCAGACTAAAGCACAGACCTCAGTATCATGAGATACGGGCAGTAGCAGGTCAAACTGGCTACCACGCCCTTCTTCCGACCTCACGCTCAAGTTTCCCCGATGGTTCTGGGTCACAATAAAATAGGCGACTGACAATCCCAGCCCTGTTCCCTGCCCAACGTCACGGGTGGTGTAGAACGGATCAAAAATCCGTGCAACGACATCAGCAGTCATCCCTGGACCGTTATCCTCAATCTGCAGAGAAACACGATCGTTCGCCGGAGAGCTCAGTCGAATGGTAATCTGCGGATCTTCCGCTCCAGAGCTCAAAGCTTGAGCCGCGTTTTTCAACAGGCTGAGAACAACCTGCTGAATCTGACTGGCTTCACAGCAAACATGGGGAACCGTGTCATAATCACGGACAATGCGAATCTTCTTAAAATCAAAATTTTTCCGCATGTCGTGATCGCTGCCGGCCAGATCAATTGTCCGCTCAATAAGATCGGATAGAGAACAGGGGATAAAGCTTGATGCGCCACGGCGGCTGAAGCTCTGCATATTCTCTACAATTTTAGCCGCCCGCTGCCCGGCATCAGAAATTGAGTGGATCATCTTTTCACAGCCACGCAATTTAATATATTCCGCAATCGTTTCAACTGTCGTTCCAAGCTCCCGGGCTGTCTGGTGATTTTTATCCAAACTTGGCGATAAGCGCCGCCCCAGAACCTGGGCATTTTGCAAAATAACGGCAAGAGGATTGTTGATTTCATGTGCCAGACCCGCAGCCAGACCACCGATCAATTGCATTTTTTCAGAACGTACCATCATCTCTTCAAGATGAATCCGTTCCGTCACATCGTCCATGTGAATAACGGCCCCGCTTACCTCGGTCAATGACAATGGATAAATCAGAATATCAAAATAACGGTTCTTGCCGGCTGCTGTTTTTTTGATGCTTTCAACCTTCAGTAAACGGTTCGGTTTACGACGACGAAGTGTCTCTGTCAGTTTCGGCAGATAGACCTCCGACTCAAAAAGTTGGCACACCCCGGTAAAAGGAAGCCCAATTGCATCCTTGGAAAGGATACAACTCTCTTCCGTGGCCCGTTTATTCCACAGCGTGACAGTCATGTTGATATCAACACCGACCAGAACCGATGGCATTGAATCAATAATATTCTGCAAGTAGGTTTTCAGCTGCTGCAACGATTCCTGAGCTGCCCGTTGTTCCGAAATATCGCGAAATGTTCCCTCAATATACAGGATATTCCCGTCATCATCCCGTACCAAGTAATTGCTGATAGAAACCCAGATTGATGTCCCGTCTTTACGCCGCATGATCGTTTCGTAATTGAGGCTCTTCTCGTAACGGTACAAACGAGCGAGGACTCGATCCCGCTCCTGAGGATCGGAATATAAATATTCACCAAGGTCGGGATAAGCCTTGATCGCCTCGTCTGCAGAATCAAAACCAAAGATAAAAGCGCCAGCCGGATTCAACTCAACAAACTGCCCCGACAGTGTAGCCCGGAAAACTCCTTCGGTGGTATTGGTAAAGATCTCGCGGTAACGCTTTTCTGACTCACGCAGTGCCGACATACTCTTTTCCAGATTAGCCAGCATCTTGTTGAAAACAATCTCAATACTTTCCCACTCATCATTCCGCCCCAGAGACATCGGCGTTAAATGGTCGCCCTGCTGAAAATCTTCAAGTCGTTGACTGATCAATTCCATCGGCATCTGAATATGCCTACGAAACAGATTCCGGTGTGATAACCAGAAAACTCCCGCAAGGAAAGCCAGCAAACTAAGGACAATGACCGCAGTCGTATTGCTGGAACG
>JAMOPE010000242.1 GCA_027064785.1 Geobacteraceae bacterium | reverse complement strand
CGCAAGAAAGTCACTGACTGACTCCATCACTTTTCTAACTTGATACCCTTTCTTAGATAGTGTAGATTAATTTATTCTATTCTTATTATTCAAAACGTGAGTTCCCATGTCACAGGTCAACTATCTCATTGTTGAGCAGCAGTTACACCCGCCGGAGAATTTTCCTGAAATTCTCAAGACGCTCGCACAAAAATTTGGACTTGATATCTACCTGTGCCGCCAGCGCCTGACGGGACGCGGCTACTCCCTTCTGACAAAAGGAGAGTCAAAAACTCTGGAACCCATTGCTGACTATCTGCTGCAGGTCAGTGTCAGTCACTGGATTATCCAGCCGACCAAACCCGCCTTTGTTCCACCTAAAGTACGTAACCTGACCATCAGCTCAGATCGAATCATCTTTGGCTGTCAGAAAGGTGAAGTAATTTTTCCAAAAGGGGCGACAGTTCTGGCAGTCTTCGCAGAAACCAGTGGAGTTCTTGCCGATAAAAGTGTGACCCAGCTCCTGTCAAGCCATGCGTATCGTGGCAAAAACGATATTCGCCACCTCCACGACAGCAAGATCCACAAGATTATCCTTCAGGGTAGTCCGGTTCTTGATCTTTATCTTCTGAATGACAAAATGGAGGTCAAAAAAGGGGTGCGGATTTTCCCCGGAAAATTTAACCCAAAGGGGCTGGGGGAACGGGCATCTCTCAGTAGTAAACAGAACTTACAACAGATCCTCAAACTAACGGAAGAATATGCCGGTGATTTCAAACTTCACACCGATTTCGGGTTGGTCAATCTCCCCGGCTGTACCCTGCGCCGTGACGATCCCGACAATCCTGAGACGTTGCGGCAGAATCTGATCAGTCTGGCCCGTTACGGCTGGTTGATGGCCGACATATTCAAAGCTGACAGCCAGAAACCGCGGGGCAATGCTGAGAATTTTGACCCTGCCAGTCTGGCTGCTGCAGCAATTGTGACACAGAGTCCAATCGTTGCCGCCTCGGGAATAACAGAAGAGATCCTTCCCGTGATCGATGAGATCAATAAAGAAATTGGAATTCACGACAGACCAACTCATCAGCAGGAAGCTCCTGAAATAGCAGAAGCAGGTCTTCCTGCGCCACCTCCGGCAAAATCCGGGTTGGTCTGGTCAAGCCCGACATTCTGGTTTGGCAGCGCCGGTGCTGTTGTTGTGACGCTGGCGATGATTCTGTCCAATATCAACGATTCCGATTTGCTGGATAAATTTGCATATCACGCTTTTGCTTCAGGAGCCATCCCGGCGTTGTTTGCATTGCTGGCGTTCTGGTACGCATTTCATTTCCTGCGGATGAAACGCCAGATTGAGGATACTCCAACCAGTAAGATTCGTTCCGTCGCCATGGGCATGGTTGAAATCAAAGGAGAAGCTGTCCGTAAGTATGCCCTCGTCTCACCGATGTCCCATACCCCTTGTGTCTTTTACCGTTTAACAAAATATCAGCGACGCGGAAGAGACCATCAGTGGCGGGTCACAAGTATCAGCAGCAGCAACAATGTCCCTTTTTATGTCGAAGATAACACCGGGCGGGTTGAAGTCGATCCGGCAGGATGCCGCGTGAGTGCCGGCAGCAAGCAGGAAGGAACAGCCGGGCAGGTCGGCCTGATGAAGGTCGTCAATGAAACAGATGAAAAGTGGGTCGAAGAGGTTATCGTTGACGGAACCCTCCTCTACGTTCTTGGTTTCGCTGCAATCAAACGTCACGAGGGTCCGACACTGGCAGAAAAGAAAATCAAGGCGTTACGTGAGCTGAAACACAATCCACAGGACATACAACAATTTGATCTAAATGGCGACGGGAAGATCGATGAAGACGAATGGGATGCGGCCCGTGCTGCCGTTGAAGAAAAGGTGTTACGTGAATCGCTGCAAAACCGGCGGGGGCGAAAAAAACAGGAAGAACATATCGTGATCGGCAAAAAGAAGGGGCGACCGTTGATTATCAGCGAAACCCACACAGAGGAAAATCTGACCGCACGCTACCAATATTACAGCATTCCACTTTTTATAACTGCTGCGATCGCAACGGGTGGCTCGATTTATTTATTGCTGAATTATTTGCAATAACCCGTTACACTTCCCAACCATTGGGGAGAACACAATAAAGGAGAACCATTATGGCTGGCTGGATTACCCTGGGAATTGTTTTACTGATTCTACTTGGAATCATCATTTTCTTCGTCATCATTTACAATGGGTTTGTCGCACTGAAAAATAATATCAATCAGGACTGGAGCAATATCGATGTCCTCCTCAAACAGCGCTACGATGAGCTCCCGAAACTGATCAAAGTCTGCGAAGGGTACATGCAGCACGAGCAAAAAACCCTTGAGGCTGTTGTCAAAGCCCGTTCAATGATCAATTCAGCACAAACAGATGATCAGAAGCTACAGGCACAAAGTGCCCTGAGTGATACATTGAAATCATTGTTTATGGTTGTTGAGCGCTACCCCGATCTCAAGGCCGATGCCGGGTTCAGGCAGTTAAGTAACCGGATTTCTGAAATTGAAGATCAGATTGCAGACCGCCGTGAGCTCTACAACGCTTCGGTGACAATCTACAACACACGCCTTGACCAGTTTCCCGATGTTCTTGTCGCCCGGATGTTCAATTTCCCGGTACGTTCCCTGTGGCAGATTGCTCCCGGCGAACGGCAGGATGTTGAAGTGAATTTCCAGCACAGCTGATTTGGGTTATTCGAGGAGAAATTTCAGACGCATATCTCCCCGAATATTGATGGGGCAACTATTTTCACCAACTAGCTAAATTATACACGCCAAACAGTCGATAAGTTGTCGCTATAGTCATTACAAACCATAGCTCTGTTGATCGCTCCATGGATGGAACGAAACTAAAGGACACGATATTCATGGCGCTTAACTATTATCGATTGCTTGGTATCCCTCCCGATTCCGGGCAGCAGAAAATTAAATCAGCCTACCGCAGCCTGGCGAAAAGGTTTCACCCGGACAGGAACAAAGGATCTGAAACCGCAGCTGAGTTGTTCCGTCAGGTCAACCATGCTTATCGGGTTCTCTCCGATCCTAAGCGGCGAAAGGTCTACGATGAAAAGTTAGCCCGGCGGGAGAGCCGGCAGCCGCACAAACCCTCTGTCAAAAAGTCAAAAATCTCCACTGATCCACAGAAAAAATTTAATCATTTTGTTAAATCGTTGCTTGATGCCATATTTGGGCCGGCGGATTTACCAGTGGGACATCACCCGACTCAACGTACTGCCGCACGCCCTCCGAGACCGGAAAGACCGGCATTTAATTTTCACTACAACCTTGCAATGGAAAAAAAATCCCCTCCCTATGTCCGCGGTAAAGACGGTGTTTTCAGGAAAGCCCGCCCGAACAACAGACCAAAGCAATAACTTCTCCATTCATCCCGCTGCTCACTGTCAAAATCCATCTCAGAGACTGTTTCTACTTGACTGATGTAACTATTCAACTATGCTCGGTCATAAGAAATGGAGTCCATAATGGCTGAAAATTACGACCCGTTAAAAATGTGTGAGCTACGCGCTAAAGGATTGATGGAGGAGTTCGACAGCAGATCGTCAGATCCTTCTGTTGTCTGTGGAAAATGTGGAATCAAAGCGAACCTTCCCGAGCACCTGCATAACCCGCGTCCATTGATGAAAAAGAAACTTGATAATTTCTGGTCACCAAATTCAATATATTTTAGGAGTTTTTCGTCATGATAAATGCCAACGACCTGCGCCGCGGCGTAGTATTCCAACTCGATTCTGTTCCCTGTGCTGTCATCGATGTCAGCTTCCAGTCTCCGACAGCTCGTGGTGGAAACACACTCGTAAAGACAAAGTATCGCAACCTTATCACGGGTCAGGTTTTGAATAACTCATTCAAATCGAGTGATAAGCTTGATGAAGCTGATTTCGTGCGTCGTAAAGGACAGTTCCTCTATGCAGCAGGCGATGCAGGCGTCTTTATGGATCTGGAAAACTATGAGCAGTACGAACTCAGTGGTGATATCTACGATGACGTCAAAGGATATCTACTTGAAGGTGGAGATGTGACCCTCGGTGTTTTCAACGATCTGGTTGTCACCCTTGAAGTTCCGCAAGTGGTCGAGCTGATTGTGACAGAGACCGCTCCCGCAATCAAAAATGCGACGGCAACCGCCCAGACCAAAGAAGCTATCCTTGAAACCGGCATTTCAATTCAGGTTCCCGGCTATCTTGAATCGGGGGAAAAAGTGAAAGTCGACACCCGTGAATGTCGTTTTGTCTCACGCGCTTAGGATGAACAGGAACGATGCTCACACTGGAACAAATCACCAAACGACTGGCAGATTACCGCCCACCGGAGCTCAACGGCGACCTTGAACGCAGAGCCGCTGTCGCCATGCTGCTGCGAGATAATGACGGCGACACCGAAATTCTACTGATGAAACGGGCCGAACACGATAAGGATCCGTGGTCAGGAGACCTTGGTTTTCCCGGAGGGAGTATCGAAGAGTCAGATCCGACACCACGGGCTGCCGCCGAACGTGAAACATGGGAAGAGGTCGGATTGCAACTGACTGAAGATAATTATCTCGGTCAGAGTGACAGTCTGACCGGAGCATACCTCTCTGTCCATGTGTCATGTTTTGTCTATCAGGTCGCAAATGATGCAGAATTTAAGCTAAATGGAGAAGTTGTAGAACTGTTCTGGATTCCATTCAAAACTTTACTCGAGCCGCAAAGGAACCAACAACTGACATTTTTCTATCGTGGACGTGATCGCAAACACCCGGTGATTAAGCTTGAAGAGTGGAGCAGTCGTCCATTATGGGGAATCACCTATCGGTTGATTGACAGCTTTCTTAGTTTGTTTGATCTGTCGTTCACCCACCCGGAGCGACGTTAGCAGCACTCTTTTCAAGCAAAAGGGAATCCGATGAATAAAACCACCCGGCTGATCAATCTTTCAGAACCGGCAACAAATGAAACGGCTCAACAACTTAGAACTATCAATCCCCCAACCTATCGTGGCTCGACAGTTCTATTTAGTAATTATGAAGACCTGACCCTCTCTAATGCCGGGAAATACGAAGGAATTAGCTACGGAACAGATCGTCTTCCGACGCAAAGGTTATTTGAAGAAGCAATCAGAGATCTCGAAGGAGGGGCTTTAACACGCGCATTTCCGTCGGGGATCAGTGCTATCACCAACACACTGCTGGCACTGACCAAAGCAGGAGACCACATTCTCGTTTGCGATAATGTTTACGGTCCGACAGCCCGCTTCTGCAAAGAAGTTCTCACCCACTATAATATTGAAACGACTTTTATCCCACCGGCGGCAGGTCAAGATATTGATCAATTGCTGCAAGACAACACCAGATTAATTTTTCTAGAATCTCCTGGCTCAAATACTTTTGAAATTCAGGATATTCCGGCAATCACCGCCATATCACGACGGCGAGGCATCGTTACGGTTCTTGATAACACCTGGGCAACCCCCCTTTATCTTGATCCCTTTGCCCTTGGCATCGATATCTCTATCCAATCAGCCACCAAATATATAACCGGCCACTCAGACCTGCTGCTTGGCACAGTGACAACGACTGCGGAATATGCTGAGGTACTGCAACATTTCTACCGCGTTACCGAAACGTATACGCCGGAAGATGACTGTTACAACGGTCTGCGCGGCCTGAAAACGCTGCCGTTGCGGTTACGTCAGCATGAACAGTCAGCCCTGGAGATTGCCCGATGGCTCGAAGCACACCCCCGCGTCGATCAGGTTATTCACCCGGCACTCCCCTGTCACCCGGAACACCATGTGTGGAAAAGAGATTTCAGCGGGTCCTCCGGACTGTTTGCATTTACCTTCAAAAGTGACTATTCGGAGACACAACTGGCAGAGTTCATTAATCATCTACAGCTTTTTGGGATCGGTTACAGCTGGGGAGGATTCAAAAGTTTGATCACCGCAGCGAAGTATGATCGCCTGCATCCGTCACGCTATGCCGGAAAAACAGTGATCCGTTTAAATATCGGCCTCGAGGATTCTGCTGATCTACAGGAGGATCTATCCTCAGGCTTTGAATATCTAAAGTAAAGGCAGCTCTATGAGCGGTTCAATTGCAACCATTCCGCTTCTCAATCTTGCGATTGCATTTATCCCCGTTGTCGTTGTCATTGTTATTATCGGCAAATGGCAGCTCGGCTACAAGGGGGCAGCTTACGCTGTTGCACGAATGCTGATTCAGCTGCTACTGATCGGCTATTTTCTCACCTACATCTTCAAAACCGAAAACAGTCTGATTGTTGTTGCGGTCCTGGCGGTAATGCTTTTCTCAGCCAGCTGGATTGCACTGCGAACGCTGTCAATTCCCCGCCGGACACTTTACTTTAAATCGCTACTGGCCATTCTCCTCGGAGGAGGGACAACCCTCGCATTGATGTCTCAGGCAGTTCTTGGCCTCACACCGTGGTATCTGCCCAGCTATCTGATACCACTTGGAGGAATGATATTTGCGAATTCGATGAACAGCATCAGTCTGGCGGGAGAACGCGTTACCGCCGAACTGAGCCGTGATGTTTCTTACAACAAGGCACGCAGTATTGCCTTGCAGGCCTCACTGATCCCCATCACCAACTCACTGCTCGCTGTCGGGCTCGTCTCTCTCCCGGGGATGATGACGGGTCAGATCCTTTCGGGCGTCTCCCCCCTCATTGCTGCCAGATATCAGATCATGGTAATGTGTATGACATTCGGATCGGCAGGGCTTTCCGCAGCAATTTTTCTTGCGTTAATCAAAACAGACCTCGACAAGCTGTAAATTTCCTGCCGGCAAAAGCACTTTTCACACAAAGGATCACCTATGAACTATCCAGATTTTTTCGATAGAATATCACCAATCATCATGCTTGACACCCTTGCACAGCTACTTGGTGCGTTTCCAGATGGCAAGACAACTTATAACTATATCGATATGGTCAAGCTGGCAGGCCACTCCTGCCCCACGGTTGCCGGAGCATGGATCATGTGTGATCTCGGGCTGAAAGAACTTTTTGGGGATGACATCCCGGCACGGGGGAATATTAAAATCGAGATGGCAGGGGCTCTCGATGAGGGGGTCACCGGAGTTATCGCCCAATGCCTCAGCCTGATTACCGGAGCAGCAAACGAGGGTGGATTTAAGGGGCTTGGTCCTGCTTATGCCCGTAACAATCGTCTCTTTTTCGGATGTGACATTTCCGGGGAAATCAGATTGACCCGGCTTGATACCAATCAATCGACCACACTGTCCTACGACCCATCCACAATTCCTTTCCACCCACAGATGCGACCATTGATGCAGAAAGCCGGACAAGGGACGTTAACTGCTGAGGAGAGAGCTTTTTTTGCCGATGAATGGCAAAACCGCGTTAAAAAAATTCTGACTCAGACAGATCAATGGACACAGATGGTCACAATCGCCTGAGCCACTCTCTTACCGCAGGAGTCTTAAGTCATGACAAAAGTTCTTATCTGGTTGGCATCGGGGGATATGGAAAAACTGGAACCGGGCATCATTTACGGCGTCAACGCGAGGAAACATGGTTGGGTTGATGACGTTCAATTTGTCGTATTCGGGCAAAGCGAACAATTGATGCTGGACCACCCCGAAACATTCGAACTGCTGCAGAGTAACAATACCGCTTATTGTAAGTTCGTCGCAGATGACCTGAAAATTACTGCGGAGTTGAAGGAAAAAGGAGCCGATATTATCTATGTCGGTGACTACATTTCGAACTTCATCAAAGAAGGATACCAGGTTATTACTTTTTAGCCCGGCATACCCGCACAAATTTGTGAGTTTTTCAAGAACTCGATTGAAATATCATTGAGGGAACGATACAATGGATAACTCATATAGTTATCAATCCTATCATGGAGGAGTAAATGACAAAATCATTCCTGATCAAAGATTACATGAATCCGAACCCGATGACTGTTTTACCGGAGGCAAACATCGCTGAAGTCGCAAAAGTTACCCTGAAAAACAAATTGTCCGGTGTCCTGGTTGTGGATAAAGCAAAAAACCTATTGGGGATGATTTCCGAGCTCGACTGCCTACGCGTGATGTCTGACAGTATTTACCACGATGGGCAAAATGCTCCATCGTTATGTGCCGCTGACGTGATGACAAAAGAGGTCACAACCGTGTCACCTGATGCCCAGCTGTTTGATGTCATGACGTCAATGCTGCATCAGGGACAGCGGCGACGCCCGGTTATTGAGAACGGAAAATTAATCGGTCAGGTCACCTGCCGGCAATTACTAAAGATCATCACCTCGTTCTCTTAATCTGACGAAGCTACTGTCGTATATTACAAAGAAGTCAAAAATTGCTGAAGGAATGAAAAGTATTCCCGTGCGTTGACAATCATAATATCGTTATGGTTGCCGTGCGGGAATATTTTCAATATCTTCTTCCCCCCGGCCCAGTCATATAGCCGCTGACCGTGGCTCACATCAACCAAACCATCATTCTGAGTATGCAGGATCAGAACAGCCCCCGGATACGCTGTCATCTTCTTTTTATGATTTAGATGCTCCTCAATCTCAGATTCAAATTCTGCAACACTGGCACCTAGTTCCTGAGGCGAAACACGCAACAGGAGCCGTTCTTTCACATCGGCAACGCCGCTTTCAATAATCAACCCGGCAGCCTCGGGAAAGCGGGCTGCGGCCTCAAGTGCGAAAATAGATCCAACACTCCGTCCGAAGAAAATCAGGTCATGTGTCGGTCGTTGCAATGCTTCAACCATCGGCACAACATCGGAGAGCATTTTCCCCAACTGCGGGTCACCGGTCGACTGTCCATAACCACGTAACTCGGCAAGAAATACATTGAAACCCATTTGCTGGATTATTGTGACAAAATCTCCCTGCCAGTCATCAACGATTTCACCGTTACCGTGAAAATGGATCAGGGTCTTGGCCGCTGGATCAATTTCGTGATAACTGCACGCCAACCGAGCGTCCCCGCAATCGACCCAGAACGGCCGGGAAGGCTGACCGCGCCGAGGGAAAAAGTAGCGCTCGCTGATCAGTGGATGATTAAGAATGGCAGACATAGGACACCTCCCGACTGGTCATACGTGTATTGTTATAGGACTTGATGGATGGTCCCTCGACAACCTGAACCCAGCCCGCAGAACCGAGGCAATGAACCTAAGCTTAATCGAGATGAGTTGCCAGGATAGTCCAGAACTCAGCCCCGCGTTGTACAGCCTCAACCGGGACGGTGAAATCTTTATTGTGCAGTGGAGGGTGTCCCGCTGACCCGGCAATGCCCAGATTGACGAAGACACCGGGACAAGCCGTGAAAAAATAAGGGAAATCTTCCCCCCCCATCGCGGGATCGTGGTCCGAAATAACCGTGAAGTCGGTTGCGAAAAAGATCGTATTAAGTTTGGCAACCAGATCGGGTTGATTTATCAGCGGAACCGTCCCTTCAATATAAGAGACATCAACACTGATGCCGTAAATTAATTCAATCGCCTGAGCAATTGCGATCATTTTCTCTTCGATTAAAGAACAGATCTCATCATCAAAATAACGATAGGTCCCCTTCAGGACCAGCTCATCAGCAAGAATATTACAGGCCTGACCACCATGAATCTGCCCGAATGACAAAACTGCTTTTTTTACCGGGTTTTTGAAACGGGTAATAATCTTCTGGCACAGATTGATGTAATCGGTTGCCGCGACCAGAACATCATCACCGGTATGCGGGTAAGCAGCGTGGGTACTTTGGCCACGAAAACAGATCTCAAACATTTTTGCCCCCGCCATCAGTTCCCCCGGTTTGAGAAGAATCCCACCAAGGCGCTGATCGGGATCAACATGGATGCCATAAACCTCTGCGCACCCATCGAGACAATTGTGCTCCAACATAAAAGTCGCACCCCGGGCGATCTCTTCTGCCGGCTGGAAAATATAACGGATATTCACCTTCAGCTGGTTACGGTGCTGATTGATAAATTGCAGGGCCAGTAAGAGTGCCGCAGTGTGGGCATGGTGACCGCAGAGATGCTTAAATGCTGTTGCTTCAGGATTAGCAGGAAGGGCATCGATATCAGCACGTAAAGCGATTGTTTTTCCGGCCCCGCAATCGATAGTCCCAAAACACCCTGTTTTGAGAATCTTATCGACCGGAATATTATTGTTATGCAGAAAATCAACAATGAATTCAGTCGTCCTGAATTCCTTAAATGCCGGTTCGGCAATTTCAGCCAAAGTATCGAGAAGAGTCTGTGCTGCCAATTCAGAAAAAGCGCATTTCATATTAAAGCCTATTCTTTCAGATCCGTGAGCACTCACAATCGTCTTATGCTTCTGGATACTCTAGCACAATCGGCACTCAATACCGAAACAGCGGATTCCTGCAATTGGAGACACCGATCGGAAGAAAGCGATACTCTTATCCTGATATAACTTTAGCCATCCACATGGTTAACGGCGGATAAAAGGTAATCACCAGCAAGTCAATCAGCAGGATCGCCAGAAAAGGAAGGACACGCCGACTCACTGCTCCCAGCTTATCTCCAGAGATAGAACAGGAAACGATCAGACAGATTCCCATCGGGGGAGTAAGCATGCCAATCGCGAGATTGGTCACCACAATCACCCCGAGCTGAATCAGGTCAATTCCAAGAGATGGCAGCATCGCCGTAATCATCGGAACCAGCAGAATAAGTGATGCCGTTGTTTCAACAAAGGTTCCGGCAATAAGCAGGACCAGATTGATCAGCAAAAGGAGAATCAGGCGGTTATCGGTAAGAGACAAGAGACTGCCGGCCAACTGGGCAGGAATATCCTCTATGGCCGCAATCCAGCTGAATATTGAAGCCATGGCAATAATAAACATGACAATTCCCGAGGTAATGGCTCCATCTCGAAACAACGGGAACAGATCCTTGATTGTAATCTTCCGATAGATAAACATCCCGACCAGCAAAGCATAAATGACTGCCACTGCAGCTGATTCGGTCGCAGTAAAAATACCGGTCAGAATCCCTCCAAGGATAATTGCCGGAGCCCCCATGGCAAGTATCGACCGCCTGAACGTGCGCCATGTCTCAGCAAGGGAAAAAGATGTTGCCGACGAATATCCATATTTGAGCGATATCAGGGTTGAAACACCAATCAGCGATATCCCGATCAGAAGTCCCGGAAAAATGCCGGCGGCAAAAAGCTGGCCAATAGAAGCACCGGTAAGAAAACCAAATATGATCATGGGGATTGAGGGAGGGATGATCACCCCGATAGACCCCCCTGAAGCCTGAACCGCAGCAGCAAAATCCGAGTCGTAGCCCGATTTTTTCATAGCGGGAATTAAAATAGCACCAACAGCGGCGGCATCGGCGGCAGCAGAACCGGAAATGCCGGCAAAAAACATCGCTGAAACAATCGTCACGGCAGCCAAGCCCCCCGGCAGCCATCCCACTAAAGCATTGGCAAAATCGACAATTCTGCGGCTGATACCCCCGGCTTCCATCAGGACACCGGTAAACATGAAAAGCGGAACAGCCATAAGATGGAAGGAATCTGTCCCCGAAAACATCCGCTGGGCAATCATCATTATGGGGAAATCACCCTGAGCCAGAATAGCAATAACAGAACTGGCTCCGATAGCAATTGCAATGGGAGTATCGATAGCAAAGAGAACCAGCAGTGAAATAAGGAGAATCTCGGTCGTCACGTTTTCTCCTGCTGCATACTCTTAAGAAAAAAGAAGACTGAATAGATAAAAAATATAACCCCGCTCAAAGGAATGACCAGCA
>JAMOPE010000241.1 GCA_027064785.1 Geobacteraceae bacterium | reverse complement strand
TATGAAGATCTTTACTTAGCCATCGACTCAACTTTTTACAGGTTCATCAATTTTTTTAGGCGAAGATATTGATATCAAAGCATTGCAAACCGAGAGACGAAGAGATAAAATCTCTATAAAAGAGCGAAATAAACAATTAATCCAGTTTGTCAGGAACGTCCCCTTCTTACCCCCAATAGATGCACTGAAAATTAAGGTTGATAAGCTTATCCCGTCAGCTAAGGTGCAGAAATGTGAAACTTTTCATCTGTTTGTTGCTGGTAAAGATCAAAATGGAAACTCAACCGAAATGACCTATACATGGGAGAATAGTGATAACCGGATTAAGTTTGTGATTGTGTTTGTTATTTTGATGTTAAAACTTACTTCTTGGATGCAAGATGAGTTTGTAAAACGAGATATTAATTACAGAATTATTGCAATTGACCAAAGTAAACTGCACAGTGATAATTATGGGTGTAATGCGACCGGATCAAGAGCAAAAAGATAATGGAAAATCATGTCGTATCCAAAAAAAGGGTTACTGACTATGGCGAGGTGTATACCCGTGCCAGAGAAGTCAATGCCATGCTTGACCTTGTTAAGCAGGAAACTGAGCGTATAGATTCCCGGTTTCTTGAGCCGGCATGCGGCACGGGAAATTTCCTGCTTGAGGTGTTAAGAAGAAAACTTGCTGTTGTTGCCAGCCGCTATAAGAGAAGCCAACTGGAGTATGAACGGTATGCTGTGCTTGCAGTGTCAAGTCTGTACGGTATCGACTTGCTGGCCGACAATATAGAAACCTGCCGTAACCGGTTGTTTTATCTGTTTGATGACAACTATCGCAGCCTCTATCAAAAAAAGGCCAAAAAGGAGTGCGGAAAAACGGTTAAATACATCCTTGGCCGGAATATTATTCAGGGTGATGCCCTGACATTTAAAACCGTGGAAGACAATCCCCAGCCAATTATCTTTTCGGAGTGGTCGTTTGTGAAAGGCAGCATGATCAAGCGGCGTGATTTTGCCTTTCATCAACTGATACCGCAAAAAAAACAAAGGCAGATGGGGCTTTTTTCAGACGTCGAACCCCAAAAGTCAGATCTTGGCGGAGATATTTTTATTCCGGAGCCTGTGCGTGATTATCCGCTGATTCATTTTTTAAGGATTGCCGATGCTGAATGTTGATAATTATAACCCCGATGTCCTGAGCTGTATTGCCAATCTGAGCAGCGACGAGGTGTTTACACCACCGAAATTGGCAAATGAAATTCTCGATCTCTTGCCGGCGGAAATCTGGCAGGATGAGAATGCGACCTTTCTTGATCCATTCAGCAAGTCGGGGGTTTTTTTGCGGGAGATCGTCCGGCGGCTGGACCGCGGGCTTGTAGGAAAGATTTCCGACAAACAAGAGAGGGTGAATCACATATTAACCAGGCAGGTTTACGGCATCGCCATCACCGAGTTGACTGCTCTGCTTTCCCGGCGATCGGTGTACTGTTCCAAAACGGCAAACGGCAAATATTCAATCTGCAGCGCCTTTAAGAAACCGGATGGCAATATCCGGTTCAAGCGGATTGAACACACCTGGGAAAACGACAGGTGTTGCTTCTGCGGGGCGAGTCAGAGCAACTATGAACGAGGTGATGCGCTGGAAACCCATGCCTATGAGTTTATCCATACCGAAGATCCGGAGGAGATTTTCAATATGAAATTTGATGTGATTGTCGGCAACCCGCCGTATCAGTTAAGTGATGGCGGGTTTGGTAAAAGTGCGTCTCCGATTTACCACAAGTTTGTGCAGCAGGCCAAAAGGCTCAATCCCCGCTATTTAACGATGATTATTCCATCCCGCTGGTTTGGAGGCGGCAAGGGATTGAATGACTTTAGAGAAGAAATGCTCAATGATGACCGCATAAGAAAGATTGTTGACTACGAGAACGCCTCAGAATGTTTCCCAGGCGTGGATATCGCCGGCGGTATCTGTTACTTCCTTTGGGAAAGGGATTCACACGGACCCTGCGAAGTAGTCAATATACATAACGAAACAGAGTTTACTGCTGTGCGGTCCTTAAAGGATTTTCCAACCTTTATCCGTCACAGTCAGGCAGTATCCATCATTCGCAAGGTTATGGCCAAGGATGAAGACCGGATGAACAGTCAGGTTTCGAGCAGGAAACCGTTTGGCCTTGCAACAAATGTTAAACCTCAAAAAACTGGTGATATCATTTTGCACTGGCAAAAAGGCGAAGGTCCTTATAAACGGGAAGAGAT
>JAMOPE010000240.1 GCA_027064785.1 Geobacteraceae bacterium | reverse complement strand
CGTTGAGACGACTCTCTACGGTCGCAGCGGCCGAATCGGTTCTTTTACCCACCCAGATATGCAGCGTGAAGTGATGCAGACCCTGCAGCAGGAACTCGACATTATTCCACAGGGTAATTTTACCAAAGCGAACAAAGTTGCCGATGGCTATGAGCTGACCTATGTGACGGGTGAGGGTGAGACGATTACCAGAACTTACGAGCGGGTCCTCGTTGCCAGCGGTCGAACCTCCAATTTACGCAGCATGAATCTTGAAAATTCGGGGCTGACCCTCAATTCCAAAGAATTGCCGGAATACGATCCTCTGACCATGCAGTGTGGTGACGCTCCGGTCTTTATTGCCGGTGATGCGACGGAAGAGCTACCCCTGTGGCATGAAGCCTACACCGAAGGTCGGATTGCCGCCGACAGTGCGATCCATTTTCCAGAAAGAAAAGAGGGAAAACGGACGACCGGTCTCGGGATCTATTTTACCGATCCCGAAATGGCGATCGTCGGTGCCAATTACAACACGCTTGATGTGGAACAGATTGTGGTTGGCCGGGCACGGATGGGGCAGGGGCCCCGCCATGAAATTTACAACGATCATCGCGGTATGATTCAGGTCTACGCGGCAAAAGGTGATGGTACTCTGCTGGGCGCAGAAATCTTTGGCCGCGGGGCAGAACACATGGCACACACTCTGGCACTGGCGATTGAGCATGAGATGACAGTCGATGAGATCCTCCAGATGCCGGTTTATCATCCTTCACTGGAAGAGGTGATGAAGGCTGCGTTGAATAATGCCTCGTTCAGGTTGAAGCGATAAATATTTGTTTTTTGAGTGATTCTACGCCTCTCAAATGAACCAGTGTTGCCAAAAGGCACACAATGTGATACGGTGCAGGCATGAAATCTTTTGTTTGGAATATCCAAAAGAACGAGATTCTGGTTAAGGAGCGGGGCATATCATTTGAGCGTGTTGTTTATCATATTGAAAGGTCGGGCTTACTGGATATTGTACAACATCCAAATACAACCAGATATCCAACTCAGAAAATTTTTATTGTTGAGATCTCAAATTATGCCTATCTCGTCCCTTTTGTCGAAAATGAGAGTGAGTATTTTCTCAAAACCATCATTCCAAGTAGAAAAGCAACCAAAAAATACCTGGAGGTAAATGATGAGCCAAAAGCATAGATTGACAATGGAAGAAAAAGATATTCTGGAATCGTATGACAATGATGAGTGGGTTTCGGTGTCGACTCCAGCAGAAATTGAAAAGTACCGGGCCGCAGCCAAAGCAACATTCAAGAAGGATAAGCGGGTCAATATCCGTATTTCAGAAATGGATCTGGAGTTGTTGCAGGAGCGGGCGATGATCGAAGGTCTGCCGTACCAGACGCTTATGTCAAGTGTGCTGCATAAGTATGTTACGGGTCGTTTGTCCGAGAAAAATATATAAAGCTAGTTGTTGTTGAGCCAGAGGGGACGCTGTTGCTTTAGTGCTTTAAGCTCAGCGTCCCCCCTTTTTTTACGTTGCCACTCTCAATTCCCTTCAGCTCTTTTTCTGAACTCTTTCCAAGTCTTATTTGAAAATTGAACTCAAGATTCGTATTCAGCAAGTACATCGAGGCTCTGGCAAAAATCCTCCTGATGCAAACGTCGTATACCGTTGGATATGAGCATAAATTGATACGCTGGCTGTTTCCTGATATAATCAGAATCAGAAAAAGTTGCTGAAATGGTGGTGCAAAAAAAAGGAGTTATTTATGCGACCTTCAGTTGCACTTGATCATAATCGGGATGAATTGCGAAATCTTGTCAGTCGTTTTCGGGTCAAAAATCCACGTATTTTTGGTTCGGTACTTCATGGGACCGATACCGACAACAGTGATCTTGATGTGCTTGTTGATCCTCTCCCCGGTGCTACTTTGTTTGATCTGGGTGGATTGCATGTTGAATTAGAAAATTTGCTGGGGGTCCGGGTAGAGCTGTTGACTCCCGGTGATTTGCCCGAGAAATTTCGAAATCAGGTTTTGGATCAGGCGCAACCGATATGAGTGGACACAGACTCACCGACTATATTGAGCATATTTGTCAAGCCGCAACGGATGCCTGTCATTATGTTGAAGGCATGGATAAAGGTGATTTTCTTGCAGATAAACGGACTCAGCAAGCGACAATTATGAACCTGATTATTGTGGGTGAAGCCGCGACAAAAATCATGGATCGTTTTCCTGAATTTGTAGAATTACACCCTGAAATACTGTG
>JAMOPE010000239.1 GCA_027064785.1 Geobacteraceae bacterium | reverse complement strand
TACGTTTTCAAATGGAGCTTATCTATCCTGATGGGAGAGCCGGTGGTCATCGGTTGGGTAGCCTACAAACCGACCGATATCAACACACCTGTGGGGTTTGTCGGTGCCGGCATCAGTTCCGGAATAAACGGCGAAGAGCTGCTGAAAAAAATCCACCTGACCGAATTTAAAATGAAAGTTCATATGTTTGTCCAGCCCCCAAACCAAAGAGCACATGATCATGGCGCGATTCTTGTCATCGATGCTGGAGCCCCGGGAAAACCCTATTTTGGACATTCATCGGGTGAACTGACAAAAAAAGGGAAATTATTCTCCGAACTTGCCAGCTTCAACGTTCCCGGAAGTCCTGATTGGGATGAGCTATTCACCAATATCAAGAAGGCGCAGCAGGCTAAAAAATATTTTTCCGATTTAAGTAATGCCGCCAGAAAGCGTGATCGCTACTATGCATCCTACTACAACCATGAAGTCGTCAAATTTGATGTTGATACCAATGCAATCGAGCACTACATCAGTAAATATCTGAGGAACCTAGAAAAAGAGATTCTGGATAAAGATAAGGCAGAACAGGCAAAACGTCAGCAGGAGCATGAGAAACAAGCAGTAGAACTTGATGATGCTTTGAATGAGATTGAAACGGTCTCGTCAGAAACTGATGATTTTCTCTCTGAAGAATCGACAAACAGAACAGAGAATCTTGATGAGCTGCTGGAAGAAACGGAGAAAATCACCTTGACCCTCGAGGAAACTCCTCGAAATACCCGGGGGAATGTCATTACAATCAGCGGACGGGTTGAGAATGTCTCGTCCATTGACAGCTCGGAAATTGTTTTCAAGGTCAACGGCTTGGAACAACCTGTTTATCTTGCTCAGGATGGCTCATTTAGCAACAAGGTTGTCTTATTTAATGGTGAAAATATAATTGATGTCGAATATAGCAGCGCCGCAGGGCAGGAACATAAACAGATAAAGGTCATGAGCACCACCCCGCCAGTCAAAGCCAGGTTCACCCTGACCTGGGACAGTGGTGGCTCTGATATGGATCTACACGTTGAAGGGCCCAACGGAGATCATTGTTCTTACAACAATAAAACAACGACCAACATGCAACTGGATGTCGACAACACCACAGGCTACGGACCTGAAAATATCTCGGTCAAACTAAATCAGCATCCCGGTACTTACAGGGTCTACGTTAACCATTATGGCGGCCGTTCTGGTAACGTTACCCTTTACGTCTATTTGGATAACCGTCTCGTTGCAACAGAAAAATCATTCCTTTCCAGCGGTCGCTGGCACGCTTACGATCTGAATATTGATTAAGGAGAAAAAACGTGAAAAACCGGCTTATTTTTACAGGGATTATCGTTACCCTCTTGTTCTGTACTTCAAACCTTTTTGCCCTATCGCCACAGATTCGTTTCGATATGTTGAAGGCCAAATTAGTGGAACAACTCAAAACACAGGAATACAACAGCGCCCTTGAAACAATTTCTGAGCTTAAATCTCTGGGACTCCCAATTCCATCATCATTGGACTATTTTGAAGGCAAAGCATTATTCGAATCGGGGAAGAAATATGAAGCTTATGTAAAATTGGAAGAGTACGTCGAAAAAAATGGTAAAACAAAATATTACAACAAAGCCATTGCCTACCTTGTTAAGGCTGAAGAGGCTTACAAGGAAGAAATGCAGAAAAAAGAACAGGAACGGCTCGCTCGTGAAAAAGCTGCCGAAGAAGCCCGTATCGCTGCAGAGCAACGTGCGCAAAAAGAGGCATTACTCCGTCAAGAAGCTGAAAAATTCTCGACACTGCCGCAAATTGATAAAGATTTCTCATATACCGGTCTGATGTGGACACTGCCGGTCCCTAAAAATTACCGTACAAACCCCTACCTTCCAGTCAAAGTCACGGGAACAAAACAGGAAGCGGTAACCTATTGTGAAAACCTGACAGTTGAAGGGTATAATGATTGGCGAGTTCCAACCCTCAAGGAATTCAGTACGATAAGTGGAAAAGGGAGCAATTATTCACGTATAGCATGGGGAGAGAATCCCTATGACGCGATATGGGTATGGGGCAGTCCTGAATTTTCAAACAACGACAACCATTTTGTTAAAGAGCAACTCTATCCGATCCGCAATGGAAAAGCGTACAGCACCGACGACCCCACCGCCAATATCATGTGTGTAAGAACCGACTCTCAAGAAAAATTTGATGACTATTTCAACCAGAAATACACCCTCATCAAGTTTGAAG
>JAMOPE010000238.1 GCA_027064785.1 Geobacteraceae bacterium | reverse complement strand
AAAATCGGCATCGCTGACCGAAGAAGGTGTCGCCAAAGTTGAAAAACTTCTGAATGTTGAAAACCTCTACGAACCACAGAATATTGAGTTGCTCCACCATGTTAATCAGGCGCTGAAAGCCCATGCTCTGTTCAAGCGCGATGTCGATTATGTTGTGCAGGATGGTGAGGTCAATATTGTCGATGAATTTACCGGTCGTCTGATGCCGGGTCGGCGCTGGAGTGACGGACTTCATCAGGCGGTTGAAGCCAAGGAAGGTGTTAAAATTGCCAACGAGAACCAGACATTGGCGACAATTACTTTCCAGAATTATTTCCGTATGTACGACAAATTGGCGGGGATGACCGGTACTGCTGATACAGAAGCCGTCGAATTTAATGAAATTTACAAGCTTGATGTTGTTGTTATCCCAACGAACCGACCGATGCAGCGGATCGACATGGCCGATGTTATCTACAAAACCGAGAAAGAAAAGTTTCTTGCGGTGATCGAAGATATCGTCGAGTGTCATAAAAAAGGTCAGCCGGTTCTGGTTGGTACCATCACTATCGATAAATCAGAAGTTCTTGCGAGCCTGCTGAAGAAACGTGGTGTTCCCCACAATGTTCTGAATGCCAAGCAGCATGAGCGTGAGGCGTATATTGTCGCTCAGGCCGGTCGCAAGGGGTCGGTGACCATCGCAACCAATATGGCGGGTCGGGGAACCGATATCGTTCTGGGTGGTAACCCTGAGATGATGGCACGTGCAGAAGCGGCGTCTGCTGAAGACCCGGAAGCACGTTTTCATGAAGTCCTCCCCGGTTTTGAAGAGCGCTGCAAGCTTGAAAAGCAGGAAGTTCTTGATGCCGGCGGTCTTTACATTCTGGGGACTGAGCGTCATGAATCACGGCGAATTGATAATCAGTTGCGTGGTCGTTCCGGTCGTCAGGGTGATCCGGGTAAAAGTCACTTTTACTTAAGCCTTGAAGATGATTTGTTGCGGATTTTCGGGTCACAGAAGGTCGCTTTTGTGATGGAGAAATTGAAGCTTCCGGAAGGTGAACCGATCGAGCACGGAATCATCAGTAAAGCGATTGAAAATGCACAGAAGAAGGTCGAGGCGCACAACTTCGATATTCGGAAACACCTGATTGAATACGATGATGTTATGAACCGTCAACGTGACGTTATTTATACCCAGCGTCGTGAAGTTCTCTCGGGAGAGAACCTGCAGGAGACCTATTTTAATATTGCCGCTGAAACGGTTGAAGATATCGTGGCATCGTTCTGCCCCGTTAAAACACCGTCATCTGAGTGGAATTGGAGCCAGATGGCGTCTGATTTTGCTGATCAGTTCAATTTTCTCCCCGATCTCAGTGCGATTGATACCTCTCAGGTGACAAAGGAAGAGCTGGAAGAGCTGCTGAAAAAAGAGGTAGAGAAGCGTTTCAAGGAACGTGAAGAAGAATTTTCGACCGATAAGATGGAATCGTTGATGCGCTATCTGCTGCTGCAGACGATTGATTCGCAGTGGAAAGATCACCTTCTTTCGGTTGATCACCTCAAAGAGGGAATTGGACTCCGTGGCTACGGTCAGAAAAACCCGAAAGAAGAATATAAACGTGAAGCCTATGCTCTCTTCATGGAGATGATGGGCCGGGTTCGTGAGGAAGTTCTCCAGAAGTTTTTCCGGGTTCAGTTGCTCTCTGAAGAGGAGGTCGAAAGACTTGAAGCACAACAACGGCAGCAGAAAATATCGTTAAATCGGGTCGGTGGTGATGACCAGACTAAAAAACCAACCGTCCGTGATGAAGACAAAGTGGGGAGAAATGATCCCTGTCCCTGTGGTAGCGGCAAGAAATTTAAAAAATGTTGCGGCCAGTAAGTGGTGAGATAATCCGATGACTGATATTCAGCCCCGACCGGCAATTTTATTGATTGATGACGCACCGTTGATTCTCGACCTTCTTGAAGATATGCTTGAAAGTCTTGAGTTTCCGGTTCTGCGTGCTGAGTCGGGACTTGGTGTCACACAGATTCTTGATCGTGAAGATGTCGCATTGGTCTTCTGTGATATTTCCCTCCCCGATATCGGAGGGGTTGATGTGCTGCGAATGATCAAGCAGCATACTCCTGAAATTCAGGTCATTATGATTTCGGGGCAGCAAAATTTCGATGTCGCCCGGCAGGTTTTGCGGGAGCGGGCTCTCGATTTTTTGGTTAAACCTTTTTCTCCGGCTGAAGTTCTTCAGGCTGCCCGGCAGGGAATCAGTTCATATTTC
>JAMOPE010000237.1 GCA_027064785.1 Geobacteraceae bacterium | reverse complement strand
AAGGCTCAGGGCGACCTCGAAAACCGCCAACAGGCAATCAATCAACTGGTTCAGCCATTACACGAATCATTGCAGAAAGTTGACCACAAGATTGAGCAACTGGAGCAAAAACGCAGTGGTGCTTACGCCCGCCTCGATGAGCAGTTGCAGTCGCTGCTCACCAGCCAGATAAAACTTGAATCTGAAACGGGAAACCTCGTCCGTGCATTACGGACCCCGGCAGTCCGGGGTCGCTGGGGAGAGATTCAGCTGCGGAAAGTTGTTGAAATGGCGGGGATGGTCAACTACTGCGATTTTGTTGAGCAGGAGACTGCCGACAGCGGTCGGTTGCGCCCCGACATGATTATCAAGCTTCCCAACGGGCGCAATATCATCGTCGACTCCAAGGCTCCCCTGCAGGCATACCTTGAATCACTGGAAGCCGCCAACGATCAGCAACGCACCGCCCATCTGGCACACCACGCCCGGCAGATCCGTGATCACCTGCAAAAACTGGCGGCCAAAAATTACTGGGAGCAGTTTCAGCCGACACCCGAATTTGTCGTCCTGTTTCTCCCGGGAGAAACCTTCTTTTCCGCTGCATTGGAACAAGATCCGGCACTGATTGAAGCGGGTGTCGATCAAAAGGTTCTCCTTGCCACCCCGACAACCCTGATCGCCCTGCTCCGCTCGGTTGCCTACGGTTGGCGGCAGGAACAGCTGACCGAAAACGCTGCCGCCATCAGTCAACTCGGGCGGGAAATGTATGATCGGCTTGCCACCCTCACCCAACACTTCGGTCAAATGGGGAAAAACCTCGAACGAGCCGTCGACAGTTACAACAAAGGAATGGCATCACTCGACAGTCGGGTACTGGTTTCGGCCCGGAAGTTTAAAGAACTGGGGGCTGGAAGCAGTAAAGAAATTGAGCCGGTTGAACAGATTGACAAAACACCCCGGCCACCGCAGTTACCGGAGTCGTAATAGTGATAGGGGAATACGAATCCCCCTACAATTTACCGACCTGGCGGGACCATTTCAAACGAATATCCCCCGACGGAGTGCTGTTTGCATCAAAAAAACACCTGCTGTTTCCAGTTGGAATCATTTCAGCACAAAAAACTGGTCGTCATTACCGAGCCACATGAAGATGCAAAGAAAATAGAGTGGTCAATTCCGGAAGATTTTGATCAATTTAAACAACTTCAAGAAACATCAAAGTAAGACAAGCCGGACGACCAACGCCCCCTCAATCAAAGTTCAGAAGCAATTCTATATTCATTTTAAAGTTTAACTTTGTCTTATGGCCATCGGAATACCACAGATAGCTTTCCGTAGGATGGCGGTTATATTTTCTAATTTTGTGTTATAATCTTCGCTGCGAAAAACTCAATTAATAACCCTCTGGAGGACATTATGAGATTCAGCACCATTATCCTGTTACTTTGCACCGCTCTGTTTCTGAGCAGCTGCGGTTACAATTCAATTCAAAAAAATGAAGAAGACGTTTTTGCTGCATGGGGCGATGTCGAAGCGACCTATCAGCGCCGTGCCGATCTGATCCCGAACCTGGTAGAAACGGTCAAAGCGTATGCGACTCACGAAAAAGCGACATTGACTGAAGTGACGAATGCCCGGGCAAAGGTTGGTCAGGTTAACATTTCAGCAGATAAACTTGGTGATGCTGCCGCAATGCAGCAATTCCAGAAAGCTCAGGGTCAGTTATCGGGAGCTTTGTCCCGGTTACTGGTCGTTGCCGAGCGCTACCCCGATCTTAAAGCAAGTGAGAACTTCCGTGACCTGCAGCATCAGCTGGAAGGAACCGAGAATCGGATTAATGTTGCCCGCCAGCGTTACAACGCAGCGGTCAAAAAGTTCAACACCTCAATCCGAACCTTCCCCAACAGCCTGACGAACAACTTCCTCCTCCATCTGGAGCGGAAGGAAGTCTTCAAGGCTGATGCCGGGGCAGCGACTGCACCGAAGGTCTCATTCTAATGCGTCGATTTATTATTTCATTGTTCATTGTGCTGCTGATCGGTTCTACCGCAGCAGCACTGGGTATTCCCAAACCAACCGGCTACATCAACGACCAAGCGAATATTATTTCGCCCGAAGTTGAACTCAAGCTGGAACAGTTTCTTAAGGACTTTGATAAGAGCGATTCAACTCAGATTTCGGTTTTGACAATTCCGACTCTCGATGGCGAATCTCTTGAGGACTATTCATTACGAGTTTTAGAGAGTTGGGGGCTGGGTCAAAAAGGGAAAGATAACGGAGCCCTGTTGCTGGTTGCAAAAGCCGAAAAAAAAATCCGTATCGAAGTTGGTTACGGGCTGGAAGGTCGACTGACCGACCTGCTTGCCGGACGAATTGTCGATAATGAAATCTCACCCCGCTTCAAACAGGGCGATTTTGATGGCGGGATCGTCAGTGGTGTCGTCAGCATAGCCCAGGCAGTCCGGGGCGAATACACGGGAACCGGGCAAACCAAGCAAAAGAAAAAAAGTAATCCGTTCGGGTTTATCTTTATCCTCTTCTTCCTGTTACCTCTTTTCGGTCGAATCGGTGGCAGCAGAGGGGGACGATATCGTCGCAGCGGAATCTTTTTTGGCGGTCCATTTATCGGCGGTGGCGGCTTCGGAGGTGGCGGCGGCGGTTTTGGTGGTTTCGGCGGCGGTGGCGGTGGAGGCGGCGGTGCCTCCGGCGGTTGGTAGCTCCAGACAGTGGAATTTTAAGGAGAGAGCGGTCAATAACAGCTTTCACTCCGTGACTCAGTCGTAAAAAATGAGGTTTAAATGAAATCAGCAAGTGAGTTCTTCACCAAAGAAGAACAGCAGAAAATAGAAGCTGCCGTCAAAACGGCAGAGATGAAAACCAGTGGTGAGATTGTTCCGATGGTCGTCGATTCGTCCTACGACTACCCCCGCGCCGAATTGATCGGTGGTGGATCATTGGCACTGGCAACAGGATTACTGGTCAGCTGGTGGTTTGGCGGGGAATCGATCTGGTGGTTTCTCCCCGTATTTCTTATCGGTTTTTTTATCTTTCGCCAGCTTATCCGCAGCCTTCCGGATCTGAAGCGCAAACTCATCCATCCAGATGAACTGACCGAAGAAGTGAAAGAAAAAGCACTGGTCAGTTTTCTTGAGCAGGGGCTTCACGAAACCCGCGATCGCACCGGGATTCTGATTCTAATTTCACTATTTGAGCGCCGGGTTCAGGTTTTGGCCGATAGCGGCATCAACGCAAAAGTTCCCCAAAACACCTGGGACGAAATCGTCGCAACAATTATCGCCGGGCTGAAATCAGATGATGCCTGTACTGCCGTTTGCCAAGCTATCGAACGTTGCGGTCAACTGCTGGAAGAAAACTTCCCGCGTAAAGACGACGATACCGATGAGCTACCGAATCTGATTATTGAATAGTTCCGGATAAACCGATCAACTCAGCTGGTTGAGTTCCTCAATCAGCTGATCAATGTCCTCTTCGCTGTAATCTTTTTTCCGTGCCGCTTCTTCAATTGAATCCCAAACCGGCTCTCCGCAACGGATACAGCGGATGTTTTTGTTGAACAGAAAGCTGACAGCTTCTTCTTTCAGCTCAACCAGTTGTTCAATTTTCATGTCACGCGTGATTTTCGTCTCGGTCATTTTCTGACTCCCCTTCAAGGTTATTCAGCGGTGCGTAAAACTTCATAAAAATCGCGGTTACGATTGTCGCCAGAGTATTTTTTCAATAACAGTGTATAAATTTTTGTCGCCCGCAATTCAAGTTCCAATTGATGAACAGCGAGAGAATAGTTGGTTGAATTGACCCCATAATAACGTTTAAGTCGCGGATAAATCCGGGAAAAATTCTGGATCAGCGGTAACGTGCGCTGTTTTCGACTCTGAGCCAAAAACTGCTGCCCTTTTTTGCTGGCTGCCAGCAAATGGAGATAGCGTGGCCCGGAAGAGTATAATTGCTGAACAATTATTTTATCCATTGCCAGTAAAATCGAAACCAACAACCGTTGAATCCGCGTACGAGTCAACTGGCGTGATTTAAGCCCGTCTAAAAGTTCTTCGAGAGACATTGCCTGTTCAGCAACGTTTAATAACCGGTTCTCGATACCGTTTTCAACTAAAGCATAGTGCGTCAATCCGACCGGATCACGGAAAACCTGAGCAAGGAGCAGTTGATAGTAACGCTCAGCAGAGAAAACTTCGGCTTCAGACAGACCTTGTTTTAACAAGGCAAAAACAGCGGCGGGAAGATAAGCTTCAATATCAGCCCCATCAACCAATTTCTGACGGATACCGGTAGCGCTGGCAATCCCATCCTGTCCGGGCTGCATATCGTGATAGCCGGCACCGATCCGTTTAATTGTCGCTGCCCGTAACGGACTTTGCGTCTGGGTGATGGCATTCAGGTACTCGATTCCCAAGATGTTGTTTGGTGTCGCCAGAGTCTCGGCACTCTCTCCTTCTGGTAGCAGTTGTGCCATGACGCGCTGCCGTGCCTGCGGATAATTCATTCCCTGTCGTAGCAGCTCTGCCGTTTTCTGACTGACGACAGCGTCCTGACTGCACAGCAGACGAGAACATTTCTGGAGCGACTCAATAGCCCCCGACTCACTGCCAAAGCACAGACAATCAACACCTAAAGCCGTTAGAGCCTGGACTCCGCCACAGGCAAAATCAGGAGCACTGCTACACGCCCACGGCAACGGCAATTCCACCACCAGATCGACCCCGGCAACCAGCGCCATCTCCGACCGTTGCCATTTATCGACCAGCGCAGGCTCTCCCCGTTGGAGAAAATGACCACTCATCACCGCGATGGAAACATCGCTTCCTGTCACCCTCAAGCTTTCATGCAGGTGATGAAGGTGACCATTGTGAAACGGATTATATTCGGTTATCAGTCCGACTGAATTCATTTTTTATTTCACCACTAAGGCTCTAAGATACCGAGGAAATCATTATTACAATATCACAGGAATTTGCCCCCCAACCCGGTTTTCCTTCGGGCTGACGACAGTTTTATAGGCCAGTGCCTCAACACCTTCAGCGGCAACGTCCCTGAGGAGACGACCATAGTCTGGATCAATATCGTCAGCAGGAGAAAACTGTGTTGCTTCACCGCGCTGAACCAGAAAAAAGATAACCGAACGATAACCTTCCCGTTTTGCAACCAGAAGCTCACGCAGATGTTTCTGTCCGCGGGTCGTCACGGCATCTGGAAAACATGCGGTCGTTTCATCACAACACAGGGTGACATTTTTGACCTCGACAAGAACCCTTTCGTCCCCTTTTTTCAGATAAAAATCGATCCGGCTATCACCGATTTTATATTCAGGCTGGACAGAGTATCCCTCAAGTCCAGAAATCGAACCCTTCTGCAACGCTTCCTCGACAACCCGGTTTGTTCGCTGCGTGTGGGTGTCGACCCAAAAATCTCCAATCCGGATCAGTTCCAGCGTATATTTCAGTTGACGCTTCGGGTTATCTGTCTGTGAAATCAGCACCCGGTATCCGGGAATCGCACACTGTTTCATGCTACCGGTATTTGGCGTATGCGCCGTCACCACCGTCCCATCGGATAATTCGATATCGGTAAAGAAACGTTTATAACGACGTAACAAAGTTCCTTTCAGTAGCGGCTGCGGTAATTTCATCTTTTTGTTGCTCCATTTTCAGCAAAAAACAATGATTTCAATCAACAATTGTTGCGTCGGGTCACCCCGTTCGTCTATTCTATCAATTCTAACCATTTGATCTGATTTATAAATGACACCAAGGAGGTTCCCATGTCCGACAATCTTATCCAGCGTACTCCATCTGCCTACACATATCCATTGTTGATCAAGAACCTCCTGCAGGCTCCTGTCGTCGATGATCCTCAACAGGAAATCATCTACCGCGATCAGGCCCGCTTTACCTACGCTGAATTCAGACAGCGGATCTGCAAATTGGCGAATACTCTGACTGAGCTGGGTGTTAAGCCGGGCGACACTGTCGCAGTCATGGACTGGGACAGTCATCGCTATCTTGAGTGTTTTTACGCAATCCCGATGCTGGGTGCAGTACTCCACACTGTCAATATCCGCCTGTCACCGGAGCAGATCCTTTACACGATTGATCATGCAGAAGACGACTATATCCTCGTTAACGAAGAATTCCTCCCTCTGCTCGAACAGATCAAGGGGCGGATCGATACCGTTAAAGAGTACATTCTCTTGCAGGATGGACAACAGCAGCCAAAAACGTCTCTGACCTTTGCCGGCGAATATGAAGCATTGCTGGCAGAGAGTTCCGATCAGTTTGAATTTGCCGATTTTGATGAAGACACCCGCGCTACCACCTTTTATACCACCGGCACTACTGGAATGCCCAAAGGGGTTTATTTCAGTCACCGCCAGCTGGTATTGCATACGCTAGGAAATCTGGCAGCATTGGGTACCGTGGTCAATCAGGGCCGTTTTCATCAGCGGGATGTCTATATGCCGATCACCCCGATGTTCCATGTCCACGCCTGGGGTGTCCCCTACATGGCAACAGCATTGGGGCTGAAGCAGGTTTATCCGGGGAAATACACTCCCGAAATGCTGCTGACCCTCCTCGATAAGGAGAAAGTCACCTTCTCCCACTGCGTTCCAACGATTCTCCATCTGTTGATGAACCACCCGATGTTTAAAGAAATCGATCTATCTCGACTGAAGATGCTCATCGGCGGTTCTGCTCTGCCGAAAGCAATGTGTAAAGCTGCGATGCAACGCGGGATCGATATCTACACCGGCTACGGCATGTCGGAAACCTGCCCGATCCTTACGGTCGCACACGTCGCTGAGGACGATCTGAGTGAAGACGAAGAGCTTGAGATCCGCTGTAAAACCGGCCGTCCAATCCCACTGGTCGATCTGAGAATTGTCGATGAAGAGATGGAGGACATTCCGGCCGACGGCGAAAGTGTCGGCGAAATCGTTGTCCGCTCACCGTGGCTGACTCAAGGCTATCTGAAGGATCAGCGCAACTCTGAGAATCTCTGGCGTGGTGGTTATCTCCACACCGGCGATGTCGCCAGTAAAGATAAGAATAACTACATCAAAATTACCGACCGGATCAAAGATGTGATCAAAATTGGTGGCGAGTGGGTTTCATCCCTCGAGGTCGAAGATTTACTGGCAACCCACCAAGGCGTCGGTGAAGTTGCCGTCATCGGACTTCCCGATCAAAAATGGGGCGAAAAACCACTGGCACTGATCGTAAAAAAAGAAGATGTCGAGCTTAACGAAAAAGAGTTGGTGCAGCACATTCGTAGCTTTATCGACAAAGGGATCATCTCTAAACAACTGGTGCTACTGAAAGTTAAATTTGTCGATGCGATTGATAAAACCAGCGTTGGAAAAATTAACAAACGTTTGCTACGTGAGAAACATGCGTAACAGTCGATAATCACCAAAACAAAAAAGCTCACCCGCGATGATTACCGGGTGAGCTTTTTTCATTTTTACGCAATGTGCCTTCTATTCGATAACACAAATTTCCTTCTTTTTCATATGATAGAGCGTCTTGTAAGCGACAAATGCAACAACGCACGTTGCCAAAACCAATAACCCCATCGCCGCATAATAACAAAAAGCGGATTGCGTCTTGTGATACGCAAGAATCGAAGCGATTGTCATCGCTGTCAGCGGAAAAGTAAATGCCCACCACGAGATAAAGAATTCAAGCTTGATAAAGTTCTTGTACATAAACAGGAGCAGCAGGGTAAAAAACAGGCCGATGTTGTAGAGAAAACTGGCAAACAGATCAAATTCACCCGTCAATTTGACATACGAGATCATCCCCACAGCTGGTGGCGCAATAAAAATAAACAGGGTCGGCATAAACTTCTGCGCCAGAACGTGGTGAAAGATAATCCGATTGAGAATAATCGTCAGCAAAATAATCCAGAAGAAAACCCCGACTGAAAAAAAGTACATCAGAAAATCGCGATTCGCAATTTCGACTCCCGCAACGGGAACCAGAACATTGCCGACAATCGGGATAAACCAGGCTGGATTGGAAAAATTAATTTCAAGATTACGGTTAATCCAGAAGCTGATGGTATACAGTGTCAGATACGCCTGAAGAAACATTCCGGCCCACCACAACCCAACAAAGATCTGATGATTAATCGGGTGGTACATGACCGACAACAGCAGTAATGAAATTGAAATTGCCGCAAAAAAATTAATCCGGACCGGATGGTTGAATTCCTCTTTAACCTGCTGTGGATACTTCAAAAATTTAGCCAGATAGGTCACAGCAATCGCGATAAAAACCACACTGGTCAATGCCGCCAAAACGTTGGGCACAACATGCGTGAAATGAAATAGTTGTGATGCTTTCTGGTAAGCAATACTCAACCCCGACATCCCCATCACGATAGCAAACATCATGATGGGAAAATTTTCCAAACGTGCTGAAGTTTTCATAATTCATCCCCTTTAAAATACGACAAATCAAGTATACTTTAGATATAAAAAAATGGAAGACAAACGGTGACATTTATCTTCCTTAAAAACCTGCACTAGTATACACTATATATACATAAATTCATATATCTTTATTTTAACAGGAGGACACCATGGAGAAAGTTGTTATTATTGGCGGTGGCCCCGCCGGTCGGCTGATTGTTCACGCACTTCACAAAGCGCAAAAAGACTTTTCTGTCACCCTGATTAAAGATGAAGAGGTCAACGTCAATCGCTGTGCCGTCCCTTACGGCATATCGGGACAGAAACCGGTTGAAAAATTCTGTATTTCCAATACCCTGGTCACCGATTTTGGGGCAGAACTGGTTCTCGACACGGTCGATTCAATCGACAAAGATCAACAGGTTGTCACAACGGTCGCAGGGAAGACGTTCGCGTACGACCATCTGGTTTTAGCAACCGGCTCACAACCGTTCATCCCCCCTATCCCCAATATAGACTTGAAAAACATTGTCAATGTCCGTTCCAAAGAAGATATGGAACAGATGCGGAGCTTTGCAAAACAGTACAAGAAATGTGTTGTTGTTGGCGGCGGCTATATTGGAATCGAAGTTGCCGTTGTCATGAAGCAACTGGGGCTTGATGTGACCGTCGTCGAAATGCAGCCTCATGTGCTACTGATGACGATGGATGACGATTTCGCTGAGACAATTGAGGCCCACATTATCGAGAAGGGTGTCAACGTCATCAATAATGCAAAAGTCACCGCTTTTGAGGGAGACGGTGAGCGCGTTTCGGGTGTCACTCTCGACAATGGAAACGTTCTTTCTGCCGATTTTGTTATCGTCTCGGTCGGAGTCAAACCCAACATTTCTCTTGCAGAAAAAGCCGGGCTCAAGACTTCGCGCTTTGGTATTTGCACCAACGAATCCCTCGAAACATCGGCAAAGAATATCTACGCATCAGGAGACTGTGCCGAAAAGAAATCATTTGTCACCAGCAATCCCAGTATGGGAGAATTCGGCACCAATGCCGTGTTTATGTCCAAAGTTGTTGCAGCAAATATCCTTGGCAAGAAAACGACATTCCCCGGAATCATCAATGCCAACGCTTCAAGTGCCTTTGACTATACTTTTGGTTCGGCAGGGTTAATTGCCAAGGCAGCAGAGCGTGAAGGGATCGATTATGTGGTTGGCGAATCGGACGTCATGGACATGTACCCGATGATGGACGGCGTAAGTGTCATCAAGACCAAACTTGTTTTTGACAAAGCAAGCAGAAAGTTAATTGGGGGATCGGTATTACGAAAAGGGCATTGTGTCGCCGCCAATGTCGATTTTATCTCTTTTGCCATCCAGATGGGTGCAACCATCGAGGATATTCTCAAGTATCAATATGCAACCCATCCCGAGTTAGCAGCCAAACCGTCGGATAACACCTATATGTTTGCAGCACAGGATGCGCTGGAAAAACTTTAGATCAATGAGAAGCCTCCTCTTCACAAAAGGATTTTTGTGGGGAGGAGGTATTTAAACCCTAAGCTGGGTCGGCAACGGTAAAAGTATTCTTTCCCCGTTTTTTAGATAAATACATCGCGTGATCAGCGCTCTTCAGTAATTCTTCTGACGTTGTCCCATGGGCAGGAAAAACACCAATACCGATACTTGCTCCAACAGTAACCTGCCCTTTTTTCAATGTGAATGGGGCTGCAAAAGCCTGAAGAATTTGTTGAGCAAGAATTTCAGCCCCTTCAGCGGCTGCGACTTCTGACAGCAGAACGATAAACTCATCGCCACCTAAACGGGCAACTGTATCTGAAACCCGGCAGCACTCCTTCATCCGTTGCCCCGCCTCAATCAGCAATTCATCCCCGGCATCATGCCCCAAAGTATCATTGACCGACTTAAAACCATCCAGATCGATATACAGCAGCGCACAAAAACGTTCATAACGGCTCGCCAAATGGAGAGCCTGATGGAGACGATCGAAAAACAGTGTCCGGTTAGGCAACTCGGTCAGACCGTCAAAATGGGCCATAGTGACCAATTGTTCCTGATAGATCCGCCTCCGAACCATCATCTCAGCTAACGGCCACACCCCCAAAACACCAAACAGGAACAGCATCCCACCCAGCCCGAACAGATTCGTCTTTAATCCCAAAAGGCTGGCAGAAAGATCTCTTGTCGAAAAAAACGTAATACTTTTCCAATAATACTCATCAGAATCTATGGTGCGATGGCTTTCACCGAACGGGGCTGCCGCCCCGGTACTTGAGGTAATATCAAGGTTAAGCGGAACGATTGTTGTATAGACGTAAATCCCCCGAGGGGTCTTGATCTGTCCAGAAAACCTAGGGTGAATTTGTCCCCAAACCTCCGGATTCATCCGGGCGAAGCTCACCTCATGCCGGTCTTCAAACATAAATCCCCACTCCTTTTCGGAATCGGAGTGAAGCAGCCAGTAACCATCGCGATTAACCAGCATCGTTTGACCACGCACACCCGAATTAATCTCTAAAAAGAAATTGAGGAGATCCTGCCCGTGATAGTTGATGAGAATCAATCCGCGTTTAACACCCTGAGAATCGAAAACCGGAGTCGCAAAACGGATCATTGGTTTATACGGGACCTCAATTTGCCCATGCTCAACATTCAGATCAAAGGGTGAAACGAACACTTCGCCATCACCAAGCCTGAAGGCATCCTTAAAATAATAACGATTTTGTTTTGATTGAAGCTCGTTGCCACAGATACAAACGGGCTGACCACCGTTGTAATTGACCCGAACAACCTCCATCCCCTTGTCATCAAGGTAACGAATCTGTTCGTAGCTCTTCTTATTCTGCAAGAAGGTAAGATATTCACTGTTGATTTTAGCAAGCTTATCGCTGGAGGGGTGAGAAAGATAATCTTTCAGCTCTTCTGCTTTGGCTAAAAATTGCAGATCACTCACGATCATAGCAAAGTAAGTGCGGGCCATCTTCCGTTGCAGCAGAAAGGAGTGTTCGACCTTTTCGATCAAAGCAAGTTCGTGACTACCAACTTGAATCCGGTAGTAAATTAGCAGAACACCCGCAAGAATTCCTCCCCAACACAGCAGGAACAACAAAAAAAGAAGAAATGTTTTTTTTATATGCCCTGTCGTTTTCTGCATAAGGAACAGGCCGTCATTCTATCTAAATTGAAAGAAAAAACGTCACGAGTTCATTAGACTATATTAAATATAATATAATTTCAAGGACAATAATTAAAGCGTACTACTTTCCGCCAATAAAAAAGGGGCACCAGAAACAGGCGACCCTTTAACTAAACCACCATGCACTGAAAGTGCATGGGTTTGAGTCGGGACTGAAAGTCCCTAATAACCAAAATCTTTCCCTCTCCCTCGGGGAGAGGGTGGCGCAAAGCGTCGGGTGAGGGGATATCCCGGCAACAACTGCCCCCTCATCCGCCCTGTCTGGCACCTTCTCCCCAATGGAGAAGG
>JAMOPE010000236.1 GCA_027064785.1 Geobacteraceae bacterium | reverse complement strand
TGACGGCTCGGTCTATTCCGCTCCCGAGAATGTCCTGATCTATGTTACCTCCAACCGCCGTTATCTGCTTCCAGAATACGACAGCGACTACCTTGGGGGGAAATATATCAAAGGTGAGCTGCAGCAGAGTGAAATTCAGGAGGAGAAAAGTTCCCTCTCCGACCGGTTTGGGCTGTGGGTTCCTTTCCACGTTTTCTCTCAAGATCGCTATCTTGAAGCGGTTAAGCTATGTATAGAGCGTTGGAGCAAACAACTGGGACAGGATATCCCCTGGAGTGATGATCTGGAACGGACCGCGCTCAAATGGTCTCACGACAAAACCAAACGCTGTGGACGGACCGCTTATCAATTTTCAAAAAACTGGGTCGGGAAGTACCTGTTGAAATAGAACCATAACGACAAGCAAAAAAACGGGGTCACATGACATGTGACCCCGTTTTTTATTTCAATTTCACAAATCCAGCCGGAAAATCTAGTCTTTGATATCTTTTGAGCTCACTTTATCAAGAATCCCTTCCGCACACGCAACGATCAGGTTGTTTGCCGGGAAGAATGATTGGTACGGCTGTGCAGAGTAGCTGAAATTAGCCAGATCAATCATCGTCAATTCACTCTGAATTGCCAATGTAATGAGGTCAACCTTGTCGGTCACAGGATTCCCACTGACAACCTGTGCACCGAGAACCCGCAAGGTTTTCCGGTCGGCCACCATTTTCATTTTAACCTGTTTTGCCTCGGGCATAATCGGAAACGTCGTCGTCAATTCGGAGTGACACGTCACAACGTCAAAGTTCTTTTTCGCTGCAGTTTCGCTCAGCCCCGTTCCACCGACAAACAAGCGACCAACCTTTGTGGCTGCACCGTTATAGAAACCCTGATATTCACGATCAGCACCCAGCATATTTTTTGCCAGTAGTCTCGCCATCGGGACAGCGTTGGTTGCCAGCTTCCCTTCAGTCAGTTCACCGGTAATACCACTGACGAACTGGGCACAATCGCCAACCGAAAAAACATCGGGAATATTTGTCCGCATTTTACTATCGACAACAATTCCCAGTTTACCGATTTCAAGCGGGGTATTCTCAAAGATCTTAACCCGGGGGCGCATTCCAACGGAGAAGACGACAATGCCGAAAGGGTTGTTATCATCCGCCAGATCAATCACTTCACCAGTATTGAGGACTACTTTTTCCGCCCGTTTTTCACCGACAATCTTTTCGGTCCTAGCTCCCAGATGAAGTTTCAATCCTGCTTTGACTAATTCCGCCTCAGCCTCAACTGCCATTTCAGGATCAAGGAGGTTCGGCAATACCGTTTTTTCCATATCAACAAGGTGACATTCAAGACCCGAGTTGTTCAATGCCAGGGCCAATTCGATGCCAATAGCTCCTGCGCCGACAACAACTGCTTTCTTATGCTTTTTGGTTCTAACTGCCTCGTTAAGGCATTTGAGATCGTCTTCCCACTTAAAGACAAAAACACCGTCGTAATCGACACCCTCAATCGGTGGCAAAAACGGAACCGAACCGGTGGCAATCACCAGCTTGTCGTAGCCAAAAGTCTGTTCCTGCTCGGTGAAAACGGTCTTGCCGTCAAAATCGACGCTGGCAACCTTGTCACGGATCAAATCTGCACCCGCCTCAGTGACCAGGCTGTCCTGTTTGAAAGTCTTCTCCATTGCGACAACCTTTTCGATGGCATAGGGCATCGCACAGTAAATCATTGAAAAGTTTTCCGGCCGGATCACACCGACACTTTTGACTTTCCCGAGAATCTTTGCAATTGTGATTGCCGCTGGGCCACCACCGATAATCAATACATCATATTTTTTCACGATTTTTCCTCCTGTATTTTTATTGCAGATACCCCATCTCAAGACAGATAGTTATCAGCTCGATTCATCTATATTTTGTGCATTTGCACACTATACCGAGAGAAATAGAGTGTCAATAGCATTTATTCAGAAATAGCAATATATCAATGTCGCCTGATTACACAATCCACATAAATAATTTGACATTAGCCATGACACATCTTAAGATTATATCTTTCCATACGATGGATTCCACAAAGACAACACACTCACAAAACATAAGTATCGGAGGAAATGTTCATGTTTAATAACCTTAAAATCGGTAACAAGCTGCTCCTACTTTCAGGTTCAATTCTTCTGCTACTGTTAGCAACTGCCATCTGGGCCACACTCGGGCTCTCAACGACAGTGAAAAACGGAATCAGTGTCGCTGACGCAAACAAACTGCGCAGC
>JAMOPE010000235.1 GCA_027064785.1 Geobacteraceae bacterium | reverse complement strand
AAAATCGCCGATATTTTTTGTGATCGGATATGTCTGTCCTAACTCTTTCAGTTCAGAAATAAGTCGATCTGCCGGATACTTCTTCTGCTCTTCTTCCAGCTCGATACAGACCACAGCCCGACGTGTCTCACCATCACCGACACCAACCAGAGCGCTGCGGAACACCGCGGGATGGGTGTTGAAAATCGCCTCACATGGGATGGTGAAACAGGTTTCGCTCGCCGTCACAACCCGGTGGGCCTTACGCCCGCAGAACCAGATACGACCAGCCTCATCACGATAACCAAGGTCTCCCATGCGATGGAAAAAGAGCCCCTCTTCTTTACCGACAATTTTTGCCAGTCGCGTCGATTCGGGACGGTTATAGTAACTCCGGGTCACCTGAGCACCACTGACAACAATTTCACCGATTTCACCGTCAGGGAGTTTCAGATCATCGTGCCACTGAGAGATTTCATCATCGCTGATCGAAATGATTTCAAGTCGAATCCCCGGGACCGGCTCACCGACACAGACCCCCTGCCCTTTCTCTGTGGCAAAGCGGGTTTCACTCAGAATTGTCTCACTGCCGATAGAACAGACCGGCAATGATTCGGTGGCACCGTAGGGGGTAAAGACTTCAACACCGGGGCGCACCATTGTCACAAAACGCTCCAGAACCACCGCTGGAACCGGGGCTCCGGCAGAAATCGCCCGTTTCAGCGTCGGCAACTGAATCTTTCGTTTTTCACCATACAGCCCGACCCGCCGGATCAGCGCCGGGGAACCGAACATTGTCGTCACGTGAAAACGCTTGATCGCCGCAATAATTTTTTCGGGATCGACAGAACCGGGGCGGGTGAAATCCATCTCGGGAATCACCGATGTCATCCCCAGTGCCGGTGCAAACAAGGCAAATAGTGGAAAAGTCGGCAGATCAATCTCACCGGGCTGGATCTGATAAACATCACGCAGCGCATCGACCTGAGCACTGAAATTGCCATGGCTGTAAACGGCACCTTTGGGAACTCCGGTACTGCCACTGGTAAACAGAATCGCTGCCGTTTCATTGCGGTCAGGCTGTACCGTCTCAAAAGGATGGTCAGCAGCAAAAGGTGTAATCAAACGCTCAAGGGTCGTTCCACCCCAGAACAATTTACGTCCGACCGTGAGGAGTGTCCTGATTGTCCCCTTCCCCCAGCCAAGGACCAGCCGGGCGATTTGTGCTTTGGGAATTCCGATAAACGCTTCGGGCTCCGCTTCAGCAAGGCACACCTTGAGGTTTTTAACCCCCATACCGGGATCAATAAGAATCGGGACAGCCCCCACCTTGAACAGAGCAAAGGTCAGAGCAAAGAAATCGATGCTTGGCTTCACCATCAGCACCGTCCGGACACCGCGACCAATTCCCATCGACTCCAGTCCGGCAGCAATCCGGTTACTCAGCTGATCAAGCTGTCGATAACTTAACGTCTGGTAAACAGGCTGATTGTTACTGTCGTGGGCGTGGGGGAAATGGACTGCCGCAGTATCGGGTTGACGGGCAGCCATGAGCGGCAAATGGACAGCGACATTGTAGTTCTTCTCTGCCGCCATCGGTTATTTTCCAGACGATTTGAGAGGGTGATCACTGAGAAATTGTGAGATCAGCGGAATGACATCATCCTTCGCATCTTCAAGAATATAATGACCACAATCGGGGAACGAATGGACATCCGCCTGCGGAAAATGGCGTCGCCATTCACTGAGGAATTTACGATCAAAAACAAAATCTTTCTCGCCCCAGCAGATACACATCGGCACAGCGGAGAATTTCTCTAACGATGCTTCAACCTGACTGATCAATTCATAGCCGGGGTCTTCAGGTTTCAACGGAATATCCTGAACAAAACGCAATGTCGCGATCCGGTTCTGCCAAGAGTTGTAGGGGCTGCAATAAAGATTCTGCAATTCCAGAGGCATCCGCTTGCGCTTGCAACCGACCCACGCTGCCCCGCGGGCAAACATGTTCAGACCCCGCACCAGAAATGTCCCTAAACCGGTATCCCGACAGATTTTCAACCCCAGCGGAAACGCTTTCATCTCCGGCAGATGAAAAGCTGCCGTATTGAGGATCACCAGCCGGGCAATCTTTTCGGGATGCCGACTTGCCCACGCCATACCAATCATGCCACCCCAGTCGTGGACCACCAGCGTCACCTTGTTGCCGATATTCAGGTATGCAAGCAGGGCATCAAGGTCATCGACCCGTTGCTGTAGCGTATAGGAGTAACGCGAATCATCAGGC
>JAMOPE010000234.1 GCA_027064785.1 Geobacteraceae bacterium | reverse complement strand
CAGATCGGAAAATGCTCCATCATCAACCCGCAGAAGAATTTCATAAGCCGCGCGGCGCGGGCTATCGGTCGGTTTAGAGGACAATTAAATCTGCATCCCTTCCAAGCGGCTGATCCGCTCTTCCATTGGCGGGTGGGTTGAAAATAAATTCCGCATGCCACCAGCTTTAAGAGGATTGACGATAAACATATGTGCCGTTGCCTCGTTTGCAGAAGTCATCGGAGCCCGACGGTTCGAACTCTCCAACTTCCGCAAAGCACTGGCTAACGCATGGGGATTACCGCAATAGCGGGCTCCAGTTGCATCAGCTCCATATTCCCGGGAACGGGAAATCGCCATTTGAACCAACATTGCAGCAATCGGGGCAAGGATCATCATGCCAATCATCGCCAACGGATTACTATCCTCATCGTCACGGCCACCACCAAAAATCATCGCCCATTGCGCCATGTGGGACATAAAACTGATGGCCCCGGCAATAGTTGCAGCGATTGAACCGATTAAAATATCGCGATTCTGAACGTGAGCCATTTCGTGAGCCATAACACCCTTAAGCTCTTCACGGGTGAGAATCTGGGTGATTCCCTGAGTCGCCGCAACCACAGCATGTTGCGGATTACGTCCGGTCGCAAAAGCGTTGGGAGTCGCCTGAGGCAACACAAACACCTTGGGCATAATCAAATCATTCTGCTGACAGATTTCAGCAACAACCTCGTAAAGGGGGCCACTCGTCACCTCTTCACCCTTGTACATTTTTATGACAACTTTGTCCGAAAACCAGTAACTGCCAAAGTTCATCACCCCGGCCATAACAAGCGCAAAGAATGCTCCATTCTGGCCGCCAATAGCTCCACCGGCACCCACTAAAACAAGTGTCAACAAAGTCATCAACATGACAGTCCGCATTGTATTCAATGTTTTTATCCTACCTTTTTATTGTAATTATTCAGGGCTGGCCCTGTTTCAGCTCGGTAATTTTGTTCCTGTAAATAACGGTCGACCACTGAGAAAGTTGACCGCCGCCAGTCGTTTCTTCCCCGGTAGCTGCAGTTCCCCGATCAGCACTGACCCTTCACCGCAGGCGACGAGGACTCCACCTTTATCAGCCGATAGAATTGTCCCCGGCTCACCACTCTTCTCACACACCGTCGTCGCTGCAATTTTTAGCACATCGCCGTCGAGATGGGTGTAGGTTCCGGGCCATGGATCAAGGCCACGCACCTGATTGTGGATCTCCTGTGCCGACTTCTGCCAGACAATCAGACCATCTTCTTTTTTCATCATCGGTGCATAGCAGCTTAAAGCATCATCCTGTTTTTCGGCGACCAACTCACCGGCACACAAAAGTCGTAAAGTTTCATCCAGCACTTCTCGCCCCAGCACTGCGAGGCGGTCGTGAAGCTGTCCGGCGGTCTCGTTTTCACCGATACTCACACTGCGCTTCACCAGCATGTCGCCGGTATCAAGACCGACATCCATCAACATCGTTGTGACGCCGGTTTCTGTCTCACCATCAACAATCGCTTTGTTGATCGGTGCAGCTCCGCGATATTTCGGCAGCAACGAAGCATGAATATTGATGCAGTTGTACTGCGGCATATCCAAAATCACCTTGGGCAGAATCTGTCCATAGGCGACCACAATAATCAGGTCGGGCTGCAACGTCTGAAGTTCTTCAACCGCCTGCGGGTCACGTAACTTGTCGGGCTGAAAAACCGGAATATTATGTTCCAGAGCCAACTGCTTGACCGGTGATGCCGCCAGTTTTTTGCCACGCCCCTTCGGGCGATCGGGCTGAGTATAAACGCCGACCAGATTCACCCCCGCAGCAATCAACCCTTCAAGCGGCGGCAGCGCAAATTCAGGAGTCCCCATAAAAACAGTACGGATACTCTCAGCCTTTATCATCAGCGGCTTCCTTTTCTTTCATCATTTTAGTGAACTTTTTTCTAAATATTGACCGCTTCAATGGGGAAAGACGGTCGACAAACAGAATCCCCTCAAGGTGATCAACTTCGTGCTGCATCCCGATGGCCAGCAACCCATCGGCCGTTCGTTCATAGACATTGCCATCGGTATCCTGATAACGCAATGTTGCCGTTGCTGTGCGCTTGACGCTCGCCCAGTAGCCGGGAACCGAGAGACACCCTTCCTCTTCGACAGATTCCCCTTCGCCACCGATAATTTCAGGATTCACTGCGATCAGCAGATCAGCCGGTTCTTCACTGCCGGAACAGTCGAGAACGATCACCCGCTTGAGAACTCCA
>JAMOPE010000233.1 GCA_027064785.1 Geobacteraceae bacterium | reverse complement strand
AACAGCAGCTTAATCAGTTGCTGACCGGGGAGTACTCGGCGGGATTGTTTCAGGAACAGCTGATTACAGTCCGAAATAACCGTTATGTTGTGCCGCTCAAAAGTGATTGCCGTGGCCAGGTCAAAGGTTTTGTTCAGGACGAATCGGCCAGTGGCCAGACTCTCTATGTCGAACCGTCGCAGGTGCTCGATGGCAACAACAAATTGCAGCAGCTGGCCCGGGAAGAACAACGGGAAGAGCGGCGGATTCTCCTGCAACTGGCAGAGCTGGTGCGACGTGATGCTGACATTCTGCAGAACAATCAGCGTTTGCTGGCCCGGATCGACCTTCGCTTCGCTGCGGCGCGATTATCGCGCAATTATGCCGGTTGTCGACCCGAGCTGGTCGATGAGTCAGTGATTGAGCTGAAGCAGGCCCGCCATCCGTTGTTAATGGAAAAGGACGGGCAGTTTGATCTCGATTCTGCTGTCGAAATTGATTTGCTGCTGGGGGAAGACTGCCGGGCACTGGTGATCAGCGGGCCGAATACCGGTGGGAAGTCGGTTGCCCTCAAGACACTTGGTTTGCTGCTGCTGATGGTGCGCTCAGGGCTGCATATTCCCTGTCACAGCAATAGTCGTCTTCACCTGTATCGCCATCTTTTTGTTGATATCGGTGATGAACAGAGCATTGAGCAGAGTTTGTCGACATTTTCTGGTCACCTGCTGAAGGTCAGAGACATTCTTGAGCACGCCGATGAAGAGACACTGGTGCTTCTTGATGAGGCGGGGACGGGGACCGATCCTGCGGAAGGGGCGGCACTGGTTCAGGCGGTTCTTGATCAACTGTGCCAGCAGGGGGTGAAAACAGTTTTGACGACCCATCTCGGACAGTTGAAACATTTTGCTCACGGCCATCCCGAAATTGAGAACGCCGCGGTAGAGTTTGATCCTGAAACACTGGTGCCGACATATCGCCTTCGTTACGGTATTCCCGGTGCCAGTAGCGCGCTGACAACGGCAAGCCGGCTTGGTTTGCCGCAAACAGTGATTGATGGCGCGATTGAGTATCTTGGACGGGAAGAGCACGATTACAGCACCTTGCTGGCACGTCTGAATAAACGGCAGCTGGAACTTGATCAGGAGCTGCAGCGGGTTAGAGCAACTCGAGTTGAAGCCGATGCCGCACAGCAATTGCGTAAGCAGCAGCTTGAGACCCTCAAAGAGAAAAAGCGCGAAATTTTGCAGCGGGCAACACGGCAGGGTGAAGAATTAATCGCGGCAACCGAAGCACGGCTGAAAAAACTACGCAAACGCAAGCCGGGAACAGTTTCTCCGCAGCAGGCGGTTGCTGATCGCAATGAACTGACTTTTGCACGGGAAGAGCTGACGCCCTTCAAGCCGAAGCGAAAGAGCTCAAATGCGGTACCGGTTAAACTCGACAACGGTGAGATTGTTAAAATCGCGGCATTGGGGGTTGAAGCGAAGGTTGAACGCCTTGACGGCAAAATGGTCGATCTGCTGGTGGGCGGCAAGCGGATGCGTCAACCGCTGAATGCACTGGAACAGTTTACTCCACGACGTTTTGCGAGCCGATCAACCGAGGTTTCTGCGGTTTCGCGGGGCATCTCCGATCGGCAGATCGGTACAAAGTTAAAACTGGTCGGTCTGCGGGTTGATGATGCGCTGGCAAAACTTGAACGGTTTATTGATGATGCGTCTTTACATCATCTGCAGCAGGTTGAAATTATTCACGGTGCCGGACAGGGGATTCTGCGCCGGGCGGTGCGGGAAAGATTGGCGACCGAGGCCGCAGTGACCGCATTTTATGCAGCGCCCGCTGATCAGGGTGGTGACAACATTACAATTGCCGAATTGAGCAATGGATGACTGGACAGATTTCGGAAAGTAAAATCGCTGAGGTTCGCGAGCGTAGCGATATTGTTGAGTTGATCTCGCAATATGTCAGTCTGAAACGCTCCGGTGCCAACCACATGGGGCTGTGTCCGTTCCATTCCGAAAAATCACCGTCGTTCAGTGTGAATGCAGCACGGCAGTTTTTTCATTGTTTCGGTTGTGGTGTCGGTGGCGATATTTTCTCGTTTCTGATGAAAATTGAAGGACTGGCTTTCCCCGACGCGGTTCGGCGATTAGCGGCTCAACATGGGATCGACCTTGAGGAGCGGGTTCTTTCTCCCGAAGATGAAGCGCGCCAGCAACAACGGGAACGGTTTTACCGGGTCAACGAAATTGCTGCAGATTATTTTCATCAGCAGTTAATGGAGCATCCGGCCGGTGAAGAAGCCCGGCGTTACATGAAAACCCGGGGTTATGGTCGCAAGGCTGCGGCTGAGTACCAGATTGGTTTTGCTCTCGATTCCTGGGATGGTCTTCGCTTGCACCTTGAGGCACAGGGGCAGACCGTTGCCGATGCTCAGGCACTGGGGCTGATTCGACCCCGCAAACAGGGTGACGGTCATTACGATCTGTTCCGCAAGCGGTTGATGTTTCCCGTTTACGATCTTTCGGGCCGGGTGGTTGCGTTTGCCGGTCGGGTGCTCGATGACAGCAAGCCAAAGTATATTAATTCGCCCGAATCGCCGATCTATCACAAAGGACGGGTGCTGTTCGGTCTCTATCAGGCCCGGCAGGCGATGCGCCAGAGTGGTGAGGTACTGGTGGTCGAGGGTTACTTTGATCAGCTGGCTCTCTATCGCTCCGGATTCCCGCAGGTTGTCGCGACGTGTGGAACGGCTCTGACGACAGAACATGCCCGGTTGCTCAAACGCTATGTGCAACGGGTGATTTTGCTGTTTGATCAGGATGCTGCCGGAAAGCAGGCGACGTTTAAGGCAATGACCGTGTTGCAGGAAGAAGGTGTCCCCGCAGCAGTGATCGAACTGCCGGCAGGTGATGATCCCGATTCGTTTCTGCAAAGCCAGGGTGTCGAGGCTTTCCGCAGGCGACTGGAAAAAGCACGTTCGGTGATGGATCTGTTTATCGATGACACACTCTCCGAGGCAGGTGAGGGGATTGAGCAGAAAGCACGGGCTGCTGAACGGATTGTTGCCCAGATCACAGGTCTCAGCAGTGAACTTGAGCAGGATCTTTATCTGAAAGAGCTGGCACGGCGTAGCGGGATCGATCTGGAGCGGTTGAAGCAACTCAATCAAAAAGTTGCCGCTCAGGGAGCGCAACTGCAGCAGAAAAGAACCCGTATCTTTGCAGGGCAGTCCGATGGGTATGAATATCCGTTGCCTGAGCCGCCCCCGGATGAACCAGGCAGGGAATATACTGTCGCTGCGGAGAAAAAAAGAGAGCAGACACCGGTTTGGAGCCGTGCTGAAGAGCTGCTTTTGTGTTTATTTTTAAAAAATTATATTTCCCGTAAGGAGATCGTTACCGCTGGTGGACTGGAGCTTTTTTACCATTCCGATGCGGTTAAATACGGGCAACTGTTACTTGATCATGCCACCGATGAGGGGATCGATCATAAAACTTTGTATGAAAAGCTTGACCCTGATGAAGCTCGAATTCTTATGGGACTTTCGGCACTTGATCAGGGACAGTTTGGCGAGAGTGTTAACGACTTTTTTACCGGATGTCTGCAGGCATTACAGCGGGAACAAAAAAAACGGCGACGTGATGAGTTGCATGAAAAGATTCGGCGCTGTGAGCAGGCAGGAGATTCGGAACAGATGGAAAAATTACTGAAAGAGTTTAAAAATCTGAAGTAGCAGGTACACTTACAGAAATATACAAGTCTGCATAGTTATTCAGACGCAGAGGAGAATGGGCAATAATGGCAAAGAAAATAAATCCGGATGAAATTCAGCAACTGATCGACATGGGCAAAGACAAGGGCTTCCTCACGTATGATGAAGTCAACGATATGTTGCCGGCCAACATGGTCTCTTCGGAACAACTTGAAGATGTCATGAGTATGTTCGGTGAGATGGATATCGAAATTGTCGAGTCCGAAAGCAAGGCGACCGGTTCCAAAGACGACGAGAGTGAAGGAAACGAGCGTGAAGTTGAGCTCGAAGCAGGAACCCTTGGCCGGACCAGTGATCCGGTGCGGATGTATCTGCGTGAAATGGGGCAGGTTGCTCTTTTGACCCGGGAAGGTGAAGTTGAAATAGCCAAGCGGATCGAAGAAGGTGAAGCTCAGGTGACAGAAGTTGTCATGCGGACTCCAATTGCTGCCGAAGCGGTCATGAAACTGCTCGCAAAATTGGAGAACGAAGAAATTCGAGTTTCTGACATTACCCGTGATTATGATGAAGAAGAAGGTGGAGAAGCCGAAGGGAAACAGCGCAAACGCCTGATGGAGCAGTACGAAAAGCTCAAGGCTGTTGATAAACAATTGAAAGAGATTCAGGAAGCGTTGGAGGCTGATCCGGCCAAGAAAAAACGTGAGAAACTTGAAAAGGAAGAAAAAGCCGCTCGCAATCAAATGATTGATCTGCTACGTGATGTCCGGCTGAAAGATTTTCAGGTTGCCAAAATAGTTGACCGCCTCAAGGATATGGGAAATCAGGTTAAAAAAGGGAAGGCTGAAATCGCCGATTGCGAAGAAAAAATCAACCGTCCTTACAGTGAGATTCAGGGATATCTGACCCGAATGCGCCAGAGCGATGAAGATGCTCATGCTGTTGCCGCTGAGTTGAATGTCGCTGGCGATGTTCTGCTGTCGGTTGAAAAACGCTTGATGGCTGCCGAGCGGAAATTCAAGCGGGTGACCGAAGAGTCGGGTTTCGAACCTGATGATCTGCTTGAGTATCTGAAGAAAGTTTATAAAGGGGAATGGATTGCCAAGAAAGCCAAGGCGGAACTGGTTGAAGCGAACCTGCGGCTGGTCGTTTCCATTGCCAAGAAATACACCAACCGCGGTCTGCAGTTTCTCGACCTGATTCAGGAAGGAAACATCGGTCTGATGAAGGCGGTCGATAAGTTTGAGTATCGCCGCGGTTACAAGTTTTCGACCTACGCAACATGGTGGATTCGTCAGGCGATTACCCGGGCTATCGCTGATCAGGCACGGACAATCCGGATTCCGGTTCACATGATTGAGACGATCAATAAGTTAATCCGGACAACCCGGCAACTGGTTCAGGAGTGCGGCCGCGAGCCGACTCCCGAAGAGATTGCCGAGCGGATGGATTTGCCTCTCGACAAGGTGCGCCGCGTATTGAAAATAGCCAAAGAACCGATCAGTCTCGAAACGCCGATCGGTGAAGAAGAAGATTCCTCCCTTGGAGATTTTATCGAAGATAAAGGGGTGATTTCTCCCCTCGAAGCGGTTCTCAAGGGGAATCTCTCCGATCAGACCTCCCGGGTATTGGCATCATTGACCCCACGGGAAGAAAAAGTCCTGCGGATGCGTTTCGGGATCGGTGAAAAATCTGACCATACTCTCGAAGAGGTAGGTCAGGACTTTAATGTTACCCGTGAGCGGATTCGTCAGATCGAAGCAAAAGCACTGCGAAAATTACGTCACCCGAGCCGGGCAAAGCGATTGCGCGGGTTTGCGTCGACAGAGAATTAAATTTCGGAGAGTCATACCTCAATCACAGAATAAATAATGAAGATTGATGTGTGACTTTCACTTGACAGTAGCAGGCCCTTTTATTTATGCTTATCCACTTGTGAGAAGGGCCTATAGCTCAGTTGGTTAGAGCCGCCGGCTCATAACCGGCTGGTCCCAGGTTCGAGTCCTGGTGGGCCCACCATTAAACACTAAACGGAGTTTAACTCCACAATTTTGGGCAATAGAGATTGAACGAACAGAATTGCGTGATACGATTGGCACTTCCGGATATTGAACCGAAGGGAAGTGCAGAGATTGCGAGATTAATCGTAATTGTGGAGAACCAGATTATTCAAGAGTGCATCGGAAAACCGGTGCACTCTTTCTTTTTATGGGGGCGGGGTCGTGGCTAAGGAGAAAATCACCCGTTTAGCCGATGTTATCGGCCTGTTGAACCGCCTTTGTCCGCCCGATCTGGCTGAGGACTGGGACAATGTCGGTTTGCAGGTTGGCGACCCAAAAACGAAAATTGACACGATTCTTGTCTGCCTCGATGCTGAAGAGATTGCCCTTAAAGAAGCACAACGTCACAACGCCCAGCTGATCATTTCCCACCATCCCCTGATTTTTAAACCACTGAAACGTTTGAGCCCGACAGATTCGACGGGTGAAATCATTTTTGCTGCGATCAAAAATGATATTGCTGTTGTCAGTGCTCATACCAATCTTGACCGTGCTGCCGATGGTTTGAATGACTGGCTGGCTGAACGTCTTGGTCTGGGTGATACGACTCCACTGGAAAAAACGCTCAGCGGGCAGTTTTATAAACTGATTGTCTATGTTCCGGTCGGTCATGAGATCGATGTTCGGGATGCGGTTTTTGCTGCCGGAGCTGGTCATATCGGTGGTTACGATCAGTGCTCATTCAGTCAGCGCGGGACGGGAACTTTCCGTGGTGGTATCGGGACGCAACCGTTTATCGGTACACCGGGGGCTCTTGAATCGACCGAAGAAATCCGCCTCGAAACGATTGTCCCGGCTGCGGTAGTTACCAAGGTTGTGACGCGGATGCTGAAAGTTCATCCGTATGAAGAGGTTGCTTACGATCTGATTCCTCTGGCAAACCAGCGCACCGATGTCGGACTGGGGCGGATTGGTGCTTTGGATGAATCTATGTCGTTGCAGCAATTTGCCGAACAGGTCAAACAATCTCTCAATCTGTCGGGGTTAACGCTGGTTGGTGAGCTGGATCAAAAAATATCACGGGTGGCCGTGTGTGGTGGAACCGGAATGTCACTTCTTTCAGCAGCATTGCGGCAGGGTGCCGATTGTCTGGTGACGGGAGATATCAAATATCACGAGGCACAGCGGGCGCGGACAGAGGGGATTTCCCTGATTGATGCCGGTCACTTTGCCACAGAGCAAATTATGGTCGCAGAACTTTCGCAGCGGTTACGGAAAGTTTTTGCGGAACAAAATATGACGGTGAACGTTATCGAAATGGCAGCAGAAAAAGATCCCCTGATCTTCTTCTGACGTGCCGCAATATCCCAAAATGGAGGTTACAACGTGCAAAACCAAATGAACCTGCTGAAAGATCTTCAGGAAATTGATCAGGAAATCAGTGCGATTGAAGCAACCCGTAAAGGCTACCGCGACGAGCTGGACGCATTTACTGCAGATGCGACCAGAGTTCAGGAGATGCTTGATCAGTTGAATGATGAAGTTGCTGTATTGCAGCAGGGTGAAGCAGAGCTGCAGCAGGACCTGCTGAAAGAACGCGACAATGTTGTCCGGGTGGAGGCACGCCTGCCGGAAATCCAGACTCAGAAAGAATATGTCGCCGTTTTGAAAGAGATCGATGTCGCTAAAAAGGCGAACAAAGAGATCGAAGAGCAGATGCAGGCAAAACAGCAGGAAATCAAAACTCTTGAGGAAGATCGTCAGGAGAAGGAGACTGAGCTGGCAGCGATTCAGGAAAAAGCCGAAGCACGTGGCGAAGAGTTGAAAACTTTACTGGCCGAATCGGAAGAGGTTCTGCTGAAGCGGACCAAGACACGTGAGTCCGTCGCTGCCGAGCTTCCTACCGGTCTGCTGCGGAAGTACCATACCCTGTTCCAGCGTCGCGGTGGTCTGGCACTGGCTCTGGCTAAGAATGGTGCCTGTCTCGGCTGTAATATGCAACTGCCGCCACAGCAGTATAATAAACTGCTCAAAGTGACAGAAATTCAGTCCTGTCCTCACTGTAACCGTATTTTGTACGTTGAAGTTGACGCTTAATTCATTCTGCTGGCCAAAGAAGGACAGATGATCGCCGCCCGGTTTATTCCGGGGGGAGGAAAGTCCGGGCTCCACAGGACAGGATGGTTCTTAACGGGAACCGGGGGTGACCCCAGGGAAAGTGCCACAGAGAGGAGACCGCCCACCTCGCTTCGGCGAAGGAGGGTAAGGGTGAAAGGGTGAGGTAAGAGCTCACCAGTTCTGGCGGCGACGTCAGAAGCTCGGTAAACCCCATCCGGAGCAAGATCGAATAGAGAGACGTTTGAGGGTGGTCCGCCCGAAGTTTCTGGGTCTGATTGCTCGAGGTCGTCGGCAACGGCGATCCTAGATGAATGATCATCGCCCTGTTGCAGGTCACTGCAGGGGGGAACAGAACCCGGCTTACGGACTTCTTTGGCCATTTTTTAAGGCGGCAGTATGATACAATATCGTACTGTCGCTTTTTTAACTTTGGCCGGTGGTTTTTTTGGCTGTGAACGATAATTTTTTTAGAAGGGTTGCTGTATGTCATTAAGTTTCAAACAACATAACGGTGAGGTTGATGAGCTGATCGAAAAATTGATGAAGAGGACCGGTGTTCATCACCCTGAAATGATTCGTGAAATGATCCTCGGTGCCCTGAAATCGGGCCAGGAAAATGACTATCTGGCTGACCAGAAGCTGATCTGTACCACGATGAAAGAGATGCGCTACACCAACAAGGTGTTTGCTCCCTACCGTCACCGCAAAAAAGTGACTGTTTTCGGTAGTGCCCGGACTCCCTCGACGGCACCGATCTACAAAAAATGTGTCGAATTCTCGCGGATGCTGGCAGAACGCAATTACATGGTGATTACCGGTGGCGGCCCCGGGATTATGCTGGCAGGAAATGAAGGGGCAGGGGCCGAAAATTCATTTGCCATTAATATCCACCTGCCGTTTGAGCAGGATACCAACCCGGTGATGGATCAGGACGAAAAGGTCATCACTTATAAATATTTCTTCAATCGTAAAGTTGCATTTCTCAAAGAAGCTGATGCGGTTGTTATGTTCCCCGGTGGTTTTGGCACCATGGATGAGACGATGGAAATTTTGACTCTGATCCAGACGGGAAAAAACCCGCCAATTCCGCTGGTGATGATCGATGACGAAGGCGGCTACTGGGATGACTGGCTCGACTTCGTTCGGGATGGTCTGCTCAAACGGGGACTGATCTCCGGTGAAGATTTTGGCTTGTTTTCAATCACCCGTGATCCGGTTGAAGCGGTTCAGATCATCGATGATTTTTACCGTAATTACCACTCACTGCGTTTTGTCAGAGAAAAACTGGTGATTCGTCTTAACACCGCCCTCGACTCGGAACAGCTGAAAATACTCACCAGTGAGTTTGGTGATCTTCTCGCACCTGGCGGAAAAATGCGACTAAGCTCCCCTCTGCCGGAAGAGCATGACCAGCCTGATCTGAAGCATCTGCCCCGGTTGGTGATCGATTTCAACCGCCGTAGTTACGGGCTTCTCAAATCGTTTATCCGCCGGATCAATTCATTTTAGGAGCTGCTGTGGATCACAATCTCCCGATCAGTCGTGTGACGGCACACCTGCCTCATCGCGATCTGAAAAAGATGTTGCGGCTGGTTCGGTTGCTGTTCCGTCTGAGTGAGTCGGATATTTATCGTCAGCGGGTTTTCCATGAATTACCTGAGGTCGCCCGGTTTGATCCCGGCCATGCGGCATTGATGATGGGGTATGATTATCATTTGACTCCCGATGGCCCCCGGCTGATTGAGGTCAACACCAATGCCGGTGGTGGCTATATCGCGTGGCTCAGTCAGCAGCTGGCGGGGAAAGCATCTCCCCTTTATTTATCAAAACGTTTTCAGCAGCGCTTGTTGCAAAGCTACTTGCAGGAATGGCGCGATTTTTCCGGTGGAGAACGACCACTGCAACGGGTTGTGGTTGTCGATGAAGATCTGGAACAGCAGATGTTGCTTCCGGAGATGGTCGGTTGTTGTGACTGGTTAAAGGAGCATCGGATTGCTGCCGATATTGCCGCTCCTGAGCAGTTGCAGGTGGAAGCTGATGGTGTTTATTTCCAGAATGAAAAAGTTGACCTGATCTATAATCGCCATTGCGATTTTTTCCTCGAAACACCTGCATTACATGACCTGCGACGAGCCTATCTTGAGAAGAAAATCTGTCTTTCTCCTAATCCTTTTGCCTACGGATTATTGGCCGATAAGCGCCGCATGGTTCTTTGGTCCGATTCTCAGGTCCTGGATGATCTGGAACTTTCTTCATCTGACAAACAGTTGCTGCTGGAGATGGTGCCGAAAAGCCTGATTCTGGCGAATGAAGAGCGGGATGACATCTGGCGCCGCCGTAAGAAACTGATTTTCAAGCCAGTCACTAAATTCGGTGGTCGTGGTGTGCTGATGGGACGGGGGATTGCCAAAAAACGCTTTGCCGATCTCGATCCCGAAACAACCCTGGTTCAAGAAGTAATTCCGCCATCAATCGAATCTTCCGAAGATGGAGAAAAGTACAAAATCGATTATCGGTTGTTTGTCTATCGCGACCATCTGCTTGGTGTGGGGGCAAGGCTCTATCAGGGGCAGGTGACAAATTTAAGAACTGCTGGTGGTGGGTTTGCTCCGGTCAAAATTGTCTAGCCACCCGCTTTTTTGACCTGCCACCCTTTGTCTTTCAACAGCTCCAGTAATAGATCACGGTGATCTCCCTGAATTTCAATCACTCCGTTTTTGATTGTTCCCCCGGTGCCACACTTCTGTTTCAATGTCTTTGCCAGAGATTTTAATTCATCTCCCGCCAAAGGAATTCCACTGATCAGGGTGACCCCTTTCCCTTTTCGTCCCTTTGTCTCGCGCTGAATGCGAACGATCCCGTCTTTTGGTGCTTGTTTGGTGGTGGAATTACTGCAGCGGCATTTCTGCAATCTCTGGCCACACTTAGGGCAGGTTGAACCGATTTCATCGGAATAGACGAGGCGATGATTTGAACTTCCCATAATTTTATCTCGCGATAGCTATTACTGATTCAGAGTTTTCTTGAACTGACACTCAACGCAGATCTTTTTCAGTTCATACAGCCCCGATGCCTCATTCAGAACCGTTGCTGTGGTGATATGCTCATTGCAGGTCAACATAAAGCATTCGTCACAAATGATCCCTTCACCGATGGTAGAACGGTAATCACAGACGTGACACATCCACGGAGATTTTTCTTCTGACATGATTCAGCCCTCAAATATGGATAACTGGAGGTACGGCAATCAATATAATTTGCAAAAGCAACTTCGGCAAGTTCAAAAAAAGTGCGGGACAACGATCATTCAACATTGTCCTGATTTATGATGGACTGCGCAGTTTGTATCAATGCTTTCTGTGCAGCGGTTTCAACATTGTTTCGATGAGTGACAATGCCCACCTTTTTTGTGATTCCCGTCAAAGGTGTTGCCTTAACATAGGGAGAAATGTGAGGTTGCCGGACGACTGCTTCGGGAAGCAGGCTGATCCCCACTCCGCCAATAACACAGGCCAAAACGGCATCCATTCCTTTCAATATCAATTCTCTTGCCACTGTGATGTGTTGCTGGCGCAGATGGTCGAGCAGAATGGCTCGATAATGACTCGCTTTGGAAAAACTCAGAATTGTGGTTCCTGTTTCCGGGGTCTGCGGAGTATCCGTAGAACGCACCAGCGTCAGCCGCTGTTCCTTTGAAAAACGGCAGTCGAGATGTGGATGCTCAATGAGAGAGTCGGTCAATACACAATCGAGTTCGTGGTTTAACAATTGTGTTGTCATGGTCTCAACAAACATCGACTGAACGTTGATCTCAACATCAGGATGTTCCTGTATATAGGAACGCAATATCCGGGGTAGCCACGCGGTTGCAACTGTCTGGGTCACTCCCAGATTTAAAACACCGGAGACGTTGGATGAGAGGAACTGCGTTTCTGTATCCCGCACCAACTTAAATATTTGCCGGGCATGTCTGACAAACTCTCGACCGGGAGCCGTCAGCGTGATCTGGCGATTCTCCCGATAAAAAAGTTGTGTTCCCAGAGTATTTTCCAATTTCTTTATATGGGCGGTGACGTTCGGCTGCACGCAGTTCAGTTTTTTTGCGGCCCGGGTGAAGCTGCCGGTTTCGACAACAGCGAGAAATATTTTGAGGCTGTAAAAGTCCATAGGATCAATTTCAGTGATTTATTTATCATTATTGATTGTT
>JAMOPE010000232.1 GCA_027064785.1 Geobacteraceae bacterium | reverse complement strand
TTCTGCTGGGTCATGGCAAGGTGAGGACGTTCACGTTTGAAAAGTCTTCCCGAGACAATAAATTTTCCCTTGCCGGAGTCCAGATGAAGTTTTCAATGAAGCATCAGGATGGCCGCTATAATCTGCCGAAAGGTGATGCTCTTGGTGATTGGATCATCAAAACGCCTTCCACCAATCATAAGGATGTCCCGGCTAATGAATTCACCGCAATGACGTTGGCAGCACTGGCGGGAGTTGATATCCCCGAAGTCAAGTTGGTCGCTCTGGACAAACTCGACAACCTGCCACAAATCAATTTGCCCGATGAAAAATTTGCCTTTGCGATAAAGCACTTTGACCGTCACGCTGATCAGCGAATTCACATGGAAGATTTTGCGCAGGTTCTGGTGAAGTACCCTCACGAAAAATATAATTCTGCAAATTACGAACAGATCAGCAAAATTCTCTATCATTTTACCGGTGATGCCCTGACAGATATACAACAGTTTGCCCGACGACTGCTGGTGAATATCCTACTGGCCAACGGAGACGCACATCTTAAAAACTGGAGTTTGATCTATTCTGATCGGATCACACCGCGATTGTCCCCGGCCTATGATATTGTTACGACGCATGTTTATATTGACAATGAGATGCGCTACGCACTCAATCTTGGCAAGACAAAGGAGTGGTACAGCGTTACATACGCCAATTTCGAGGCGTGGGCCGGGCGTGTTGGTGTGCCGTGGCGGGCCATCAAACCTCATCTTGATGACACTATGGAAAAAGCACGAAGTTTATGGCCCGATAAATTGAAAGACCTGTCCATGAATGGAGAGCACAAAGAGAAACATAGGGTTCATTGGGACCGCCTGCAAAAAGATTTTCGGATTTGATGGTTTTGGTTGTCAGAAATAAGATGGTATTTTTTCATACCGGCTTTTCTGTTGATTCTCCGCCATAACGAATTGTCACGACAGAATGAATAGTTTATGATGCGCGTTTTCGCTATGAATCAGCTTTTACCTTGCATTCGGGTGCGATTTTAATCAAGGTAGAGGGTCAAAGAACTGCAAAGTAGTTAGATTAATGTTAATCGAAAGTGTGACATGAAATACTCAAGGGTTTACATCGAATCGGTCGGTTATGAGCTGGCTCCTATTGTGATTACTTCAGCGGAGCTTGAGAGCCGACTGGCTCCCATGTACGAGGCGCTCCATATTGCGCCGGGGCAGTTGGAAGCATTGACCGGGATTCGCGAGCGGCGCTGGTGGAAACCGAATACCCCGATCTCTCACGGAGCGATTGCGGCGGCCAGGAAAGCTCTGCAGGAGCGCAATATCTCACCGCAGGATATTGGTGCGGTGGTTTATGCCGGTGTCTGCCGGGAACATTTTGAACCGGCGACAGCGTGTCAGGTGGCTGCGGCTCTGGGTGTTCAGGGCAATGCCGCGATCTACGATACCTCGAATGCGTGCCTCGGAGTATTGAACGGGGTTCTCGATATCGCCAACCGGATTGAGTTGGGTCAGATTCGTGCCGGGCTGGTGGTTGCGTGTGAAAGTTCCCGTGAAATCAACGAGATCATGATTTCCCAGATGCTGGAACATCCATCGATGGAGTTATTTACGACCTCGCTGGCGACTTTGACCGGTGGTTCAGGTGCGGCAGCTGTGCTGCTGACCGATGGCTCTTTTTCTCCATCGCGGCGTCCCAAATTGCTCGGCGGCGTCAATATTGCCGAACCGCAGTTTCATGAGCTGTGCCGGTGGGGAATCAAAACTCACTCACCTGAAAATCACGTTCCTTATATGCAGACCGATGCTGTTGCCGTGATGAAGTACGGAGTCGAGCTGGGGAAAAAGACCTGGGCGGCTTTCTCGGCTGAGCTGGGGATCACTGCTGATCGTATCGACAAGGTGATCTGTCACCAGGTGGGAGAAGCACACCAGAAGCTGATTCTACAGACCATCGGTGTTGATCCTGCCAAAGATTTTCCGACCTTTGAGTTTCTTGGCAATATGGGGACGGTTTCTTTACCGATTACCGCAGCGATTGCCAAAGAGCGCGATGAGTTGCGTCCCGGTGATCTGGTTGGGTTCTTGGGCATCGGCAGCGGGCTGAACTGCCTGATGATGGCAATTCAATGGTGATTGCTTAGCCAAAGTGGTAAATTATCTATTCCTTCTCCCTGAGGGAGAAGGTGGCCGCAGGCCGGATGAGGGGGAAATATTAACACGTAAACCCCTCACCCCAACCCTCTCCCTCAGGGAGAGGGAGTTTTGAGTCATTGTGATGAAATAAAT
>JAMOPE010000231.1 GCA_027064785.1 Geobacteraceae bacterium | reverse complement strand
TCCCGAGTTACCGCAATCGACCACATCAACCGGTTCCTGCAGGCCGTCAAGCCCGCGCCCGTGGATGATCAGTTCTTCGGCACTTTTCTCTTCAACGTTAATTCCCAGCTGCTGAAATGCATTCAGTGTCGACAGGCAATCCTCGCCACGCAGCAGACCGCGAATCCGGCTTTTCCCCTCTGCCAGAGAAGCAAACATGATCGCCCGGTGGGAAATCGATTTATCACCGGGAACCGTGATCTCTCCACACAATCTGCGGGCAGGAGAAATCGTTTTACAATCTACTTTGTCCATCAATATTTTCCTTAAAATGTAAGAATTTTTACACGCAGCCTTCGCTGGTATTTGTATTCCGGGGACACGCAACGAAGGACATGTCCCCGAATACGAACATCATTTTCTTATGACAGGATAGCGTCACGCAACTGTTTGGAACGAAGGAAGAATTCAAATAATTTTTCCCCGCTGCCTTCACGAATATCGGTTTTCAACTCGGCAAAAAACGTCTCAAACTGCTCCATCATTTCCAGCAATGCTTCACGATTCGTCTCGGCGATATCACGCCACATGGTCGGATCAGACGAAGCAATCCGGGTAAAATCGCGAAAACCACCGGCCGAATATTCAAGGATATTCTCTTCGTAGTGATCGTATGAACCGACCGCGTTCACCAGAGAATAAGCGACCATGTGGGGAAGATGGCTGATTGCGGCAAGGATTCTGTCGTGTTTTTCCAGCGACATCTGGACAACTTCACTGCCGACAGTCCGCCACATTTCCGTCACCACATCGATTGCCTGCTGACTGGTCTTTTCTGTCGGCGTCAGTATGCAGCGCTTCCCGCGATACAATGTTGCGAAAGCAGCTTCAGCCCCGCTCTTTTCGGTCCCGGCAATCGGATGCCCCGGAACAAAGTGGATATTTTCTGGCAACAGCGGCTCAAGCTCGGTAACAACTTCCCCTTTGACACTGCCGCCATCTGTGATAATTGCTCCCGATTTCAATCCCGGCAGGCACTGCTCAACAACCGAACGAAAGGATTTTAACGGGGTTGCCAGAAAAACAACATCGGCTCCTTCAACCGCTTCAAGCGGGTTGCGGCTGAACCGATCGATGATCCCCAGTTCAACGGCTTTTTCAAGATTAGGCCGCCCCCGCCCGTAACCGACAACTTCACCGACGACACCGGCCTCCTTCAACGCCAGTGCCAACGATCCACCAATCAGACCAACCCCGATCACCGTCAGGCGGGGAATAAAAAAAGTCTCAGACATATCCGTTTATTCCTCTCCGGGGCGTTCGTTACGGGCAATGGGGTAAGAACCAAGAATTTTAAGGAAGTGGCAGTGACCACGCAGTTCATCCACCGCGGCTGTAATGTCCGGATCACTAACATGGCCGATCAGATCGAGGAAAAAGATGTATTCCCACGCCTTCTGCTTCATCGGACGACTCTCGATTTTTGCCAGATTGATTCCGCGCTTACTGAACGGTTCAAGCATCCGGTAAAGGATTCCCGGCTCATCCTTGACACTGAACATAATCGAGGTTTTATCGGCACCGCTCTCTTCAGGGGTCTTCTTGCCGATCACCAGAAAGCGGGTAAAATTATGCGGGTTATCCTCAATCTTCGCTTTCACCGTCTGCAGGTGGTACTGAACTGCAGCAGCCTGTCCGGCAATCGCTGCCACACTGTCATCTTCCGCTGCCAACTGTGCCGCAGCGGCAGTGCTGGCAACATCGAGAAGCGGAGTCTCAGCCATGTTGGTTTCAAGCCAGTGACGACACTGAGCGAGGGGTTGCGGATGGGAAACAATCTTTTTAATTTTTGCCGCATCGCCTGACTGCGAAAGGAGATTGTGGGAAATTTCGAGCATAATCTCGGCAATCACCTGCACATCAGAATCGAAAAACATATCGAGGGTGTGGTTGACCACCCCTTCCGTGGTGTTTTCAACCGGAACAACCCCGTAATGGGCGCGTCCCCGCTCAACTTCTTCAAAAACAGCCGGGATACTCTTCAATGGCACCAACTGTGCTGACAGACCAAACTGTTCCATCGCCGCCATGTGAGTAAATGTCGACTGCGGGCCAAGAAAAGCGACCTGCATCGGTTTTTCCATATTCAGTGATGCAGAGATAATCTCGCGAAAGACTTTGCAGACCGCATCGTCAGGAAACGGCCCCTGATTCTGCTCCGTCAGTCGCTCATAGATCGCCTTTTCACGGCTCGGCACATAAAACGTCCCCTGCATCCCCTCTTTCGCCTTCCCCACCGCAATAACA
>JAMOPE010000230.1 GCA_027064785.1 Geobacteraceae bacterium | reverse complement strand
TTTCTGCCGGGACCAGTCGTCTGCCTTCGCCTGCCGTACCAATCTAACAAGGTCGACAATTGCCTCTTCACCATCACCGATCAGAGCAACATCAAAAAAATCGGCCAGCGGTTCAGGATTATAGGCACACGGGCCGCCAACCAGCACCAGCGGCATGTCATCACTACGATTTTCGCGACGCAGTGGCAATCCACCCAGGTCGAGCATTGCCAGCAGATTGGTGTAGCTAAGCTCGTACTGCAGCGTAAATCCGATGATATCGAACTCTGCCAATGGCAGCGACGATTCCAGCGAGCACAGCGGCTGATGATGGTCACGCAGCCATTGCTCCATATCAGCCCACGGGGCATAAACCCGCTCTGCGGCTGCCCACTCAAGAGAATTAATAATATTGTAAAGGATGGGAAACCCGATATGACTCATCCCGACTTCGTAAACATCGGGGAAAGCCAGTGCCATCCGCACATCGATCCCTTCGTCGGGCTTACAGATACTGCCCAGCTCTCCTCCCAGATAACGGGATGGGCGACTCACCTGAATCAGTGCGTCGGTCTGATCTATTTTCAACAAAAAATCACCTATCTTATTACATGCTAAAAAAACTGTTTAACGGAGAGACGCGAAGTTGGAGAGAAAGGCAGAGAAAGGCAAAACCGTATGATGGCCACCACCAGACTGGTGGTGGCCAAGTTTAAGATTTTGACTTTCTCTCCAGCTCCCCTTCTCAGCGTCTCTCCGTTAAATAGGTTTGACCGCCATGGCTAAATCACTATTTTTCCTCACCCCATAAACCGACGTCATAAAACTGCTCTTTCAGCCGTTCTTCGGGATACTGCGAATAAAATGTCTCTTTCGAAAAATCGAAACGATAATCGCCAATATATTCGTTTAAAACTTTGTAGGCCGCATTAATCCGCCGGATGCGATCGTTATCGGGTGCTGCCCCGTGATCGGGATGATACTCCCGTACCAGCTGGCGATGACGATCGCGGACCTTTTTCAACGTTACCTGCTGCGACAGGCCGAATTCAGCGAGAGCCGCTTCCAATTCTTTATAGTTCATGACGCCTCCCAAAACCGGACAGAACTACGAAAAACAATAACTTGTAAGAGTAACGCAAAAGGCTGTCACTTCCTAGTCGATAAAGAACAATACACGCAAAAACGTTTTGTTTTTTTGATGGCATCCCGCCGAAGATTCGCTCCAAGTCATTTGACAGGTTGCCGATAATCAGAATAGGATGGCATGTTATCCTAATAAATCCCAAGGAGAAAATGTGGCACGACAAAAAACGATCTTCAGCTGTCAACACTGTGGTTTTCAAAGTCCAAAATGGCTGGGGCGCTGCCCCGACTGTCAGCAATGGAATACCCTGGTTGAAGAGCAGCCGGTTGCCACATCAACCCACAGTCGTGCCCTACCAAAACCGGGGAAACCACTGAAACTTGCTGAGGTCAACAGTCGTGAAGAAGATCGTCTCAGCTGCGGGATGGCCGAACTCGACCGCGCCCTTGGTGGTGGCGTTGTTCCCGGCTCACTGATTCTGGTTGGCGGTGATCCCGGCATCGGCAAATCGACATTATTGCTGCAAGCTTTCGCCCGCCTTGCCGATAACGGAACGGCTCTCTATGTGACCGCCGAGGAATCAACCCGGCAGGTCAAACTGCGTGCCGACCGTCTCGGAATAAAAACCGCCAACCTTTATCTGCTGGCCGAAACATCCCTGGAACAGATCAAGCAACGGATCAAGGAATTGCAGCCGGCATTTCTGGTGATCGACTCCATCCAAACCATCTTCACCAGCAGCCTCGATTCTGCCCCCGGCAGTGTCAGTCAAGTCCGTGAATGCACGGGACAACTGATGTTGCAGGCTAAAGGTGACGGTCTGCCAACTTTTCTGGTTGGCCACGTCACAAAAGATGGTGCAATCGCCGGACCACGCGTATTGGAACATATGGTCGACACCGTCCTTTATTTTGAGGGCGACCCCGGCCACCCCTACCGGATTTTGCGCGCAGTTAAAAACCGCTTCGGCTCAACCAACGAAATTGGCGTATTCGAAATGCGTGAGCAGGGGTTGCGGGAAGTCGACAATCCTTCCGAGCTGTTTCTCGCTGAACGCCCCAAACAGAGCGCCGGAAGTGCCGTTGTTGCATCGCTGGAGGGAAGCCGGCCACTGCTGGTCGAGTTACAGGCTCTGGTTTCCAGCAGTTCTTTCGGCACGCCGCAGCGTACTGCTATCGGTATCGACCACAAACGGATCGCCCTGCTCATTGCTATTCTCGAAAAGAAGGTCGAGCT
>JAMOPE010000229.1 GCA_027064785.1 Geobacteraceae bacterium | reverse complement strand
AATCACCTTCTTTTTGCCCATCCGCTTCGCCAGCAGAATCTGACCGACAGTGTTATTCACTTTGTGGGCACCGGTATGATTGAGATCTTCGCGCTTCAGATAGATCTTTGCACCACCCAGCTCTTTGGTCAGCCTCTCGGCAAAATAGAGGGGGCTGGGACGACCGACATAGTGCTGAAGATAATATTCAAATTCACGCTGGAATTCGGGATCATTCTTCGCTTCGGCGTAAATCTGTTCCAGTTCCAGCAATGCCGGCATTAAAGTTTCGGCAACATAACGTCCACCATACTCGCCAAAATGGCCACGTTCATCGGGATACTGATAATTCATGCCTGCCTCACCTGCTGAATAAACTGATAAATTTTATCGTGATCTTTTTTTCCGGGCGATGCCTCAACACCACTGGACACATCGACAGCATAGGGGTGAACCGTTCCAATCGCAGCTGCGACATTGTCGGGGTTCAAGCCACCCGCCAGAATCACTGGGCAATCGGCGGTGAACGTCTTTGCCAGTTGCCAGTCAAATTTTTCTCCGGTTCCACCGTAATTCTCATCATTCCACGCATCAAGCAATAATGCCGATACCTGATAACGATCAATTCCATTCAAAGAGTCGGTACTTTTTACCCGAACCGCTTTAACCACCGGATAACCGGGAATAAGGCAATCCTCAGGCAACTCATCACCATGCAGCTGCACCACATTCAGGCGAGCGGTTTCCATTGTCTGCTGAATTTTACTATCAGCCATATTAACAAATAATCCAACCGTCGCCACAAAGGGCGGGAGTGCGGCAACGATTTTACCGGCAGCCGCCGCAGTAATATAACGGGGACTTTTCGGGTAAAAAACAAACCCCAGAGCATCCGCACCGGCAGCAACAGCACAGCGGGCATCGTCCAACGTGGTGATTCCGCAGATTTTGATCCGTGTCGCCGCCATAAAACCTACCTGTTCCCCAGCAGGTCAGCCAGTTTGGCTTCAATATCGGCTTCCCGCATCAGACTTTCCCCGATCAGAAACGCTCCGGCTCCGGCACCCTGCAACCGTTCAATATCAGCACGGCTATGAATCCCGCTTTCAGCCACAGCCAATTGCTGTGATGGAATCTGCCCCGCCAGTTGTTCAGTCACCGCCAGATCGGTCACAAAGGTCTGAAGGTTGCGATTGTTGATCCCGATCAAATCAACCGGCAGCTTCAAAGCCCGCTCCAATTCGTTGGCATCATGAACTTCGAGTAACGTATCGAGCTGCAACTGTGTCGCCAACTCAGCCAGTTCACGCAACTCAGCGTCGTCCAGTGCAGCAGCAATCAGCAGGATTGCATCGGCTCCAGCGGCTCGTGCCTGAAACACCTGATAAGGGTCGATGATAAAATCTTTGCGCAGCAGGGGGAGTTCAACCTTTTTACGAATCTGACCAAGATAGTCGAGAGATCCATAGAAATATTGTTCATCGGTCAATACCGATAAACAACTGGCACCACCCCGTTCATAGCTGCGGGCAATAGTTACCGGATCAAAGTCAGCCCGGATGATTCCTTTAGATGGCGAACCTTTTTTGACTTCAGCAATAATAGCTGTCCCCGTTGCCGATACTTGGCGGAGTTTTTCAGCAAACCTGCGAGTTGGAGCCAAATCGGCACACCGCTCTTTCAATTCTGTCAAGGGAATCTGCTGTTGTGCCGCAACAACCTCGTCCCGTTTTGTCGCAAGGATTTTATCTAAAATCATTGATTCGTCATCCGTATCAGCCCGTCGAGAACCCCTTTTGCCTGACCACTGGCAATTGCTTCACGCGCTTTCTCAATGCCACCATCAACATCGGCCACCAACCCGGCAGCAACCAGAGCATAGGCACTGTTCAGGAGAACAATATCGCGCTTTGACCCGCCAGCCCCCGCCAGGATAGCACTAATAATTGCCGCATTCTCTTCAGCATCACCACCCTGCAGATCTTCAAGACGGCAGCGTTTGAACCCGAATTGTTCAGGGCTAATCGTCTGCAGTTCAACCGCATTGCCACTGATCGCAGCCACCAGCGTACTCCCCGTCAATGTAATCTCATCCATCCCATCGGAACCGTGAACGACAAAACCGCGCTGACAACCGAGACTGAGCAGAACCTTTGCCAGCGGTTCAACCAGATCTTCGCGGAAAACCCCGAGAACCTGACGATCCGCTCCGGCCGGATTGGTCAACGGTCCGAGGATATTAAAGATTGTCCGGATACCAATTTCACGCCGTGGGCCGATAGCGTGCTTCATTGCTCCGTGCAACGCAGGAGCAAACAGAAAACCGACCCCGAT
>JAMOPE010000228.1 GCA_027064785.1 Geobacteraceae bacterium | reverse complement strand
ATGGTGAGTAACGGCTATGGCCCGCCGGGAGTGGCGGAGCGGGAGAAGATGATTGAATCTCATCTCTCTCTGGTCGACTTTCTCGTTGACCGGATGATGACCCAGGTCCCTGCGTTCGTCAATCGTGACGATATTCGTAGTGCGGCTCTGATGGGTCTGATGGATGCCTCCAACCGTTTCGATCCCCGTCGTGGCGTTTTATTTAAAACTTTCGCCGAGCGGCGGATTCGCGGCGCTGTTTTTGATGAAGTGCGGCGGATGGACTGGTTTTCCAGAACGTTGCGTGAAAAACAGTCACGGCTGGCCAAGGTAACAGAATCTCTAGGTAAAAAACTCGGCAGAGCTCCCGAAGATCCGGAACTCGCTGAAGAGCTGGGGATGAGTCTCGATAATTTCCGTGAACTACAACTCCAGGTCAGTCAACTCGGCTATGTCAGCCTGAATGAAAATTACGATGACAGCGATTCGGGAAAATCATTTATCGACAACCTGGAAGATGTTGGCCAGGCCAGTGTTCAGGAGCGGATGGAAGCGAATGAGTTGACCAGCGAACTGGCCGGTTACCTGGAACATCTGTCTGAAAAAGAGCGGCTGGTGATTGCACTTCTCTATTACGAAGAGTTGTCTCAGAAAGAAATTTCTGAAGTTCTCGAACTGTCTGAAGGGCGGATTTCTCAGCTTCACAGTCAGGCCCTATCGAAACTAAAAACCAAAATGCGCCGCAGTATTCATGCGTTGCATGGGGAGAGTTAACTATGGTTGGCGGACAATTGCCATTATTGCTTGTTGGATCGGTCGCAGTGCTGGCACTGCTGCTGGCTTTCTGGCAGATGGGTGTTTCCCGCCGCTTCGGTCGTGAGCTTGGTCTTTTGCGTCAGCAACTTGAAAAAGTTGAGACGGCTCCGGCAGAACCGCCGGTCAAACCGAATTTCTCGAATCATCTTGACCAGGTTGAACGCAAACAGAAGGAGGTTGAAGCCCCAAGGGCCACCTCCGAAAAATACCGGTATGTTGCGTCTCTCGCCGGTCAGGGTTTTGACGCAAAGGGAATTGCGACCGCCTTGCAGATGGCTCCGGCAGAGGTCGAACAGCTGCTGAAACTGGCACAGCTGAAACAGCAGACACAAGGCTAGCAAACATTAAAGATTCGCAGCTGATGGGTCGAAAAGAAGTCAGTAACAAAAAGGGAGAATGGACAATGTCGAGCGGTAAATATGGTGCGATTTCAGGAGCAGTTGCTCGGATGCAGATGTTGAATAACATCAGCGTTCATTTGGCTGCGGCTAAAACTCCCGGTTACAAGAAGGGGATGGTCACTTTTGAAGCGACACTCGGTGAAGCATCTTCGGGAATGGCAACCAGGGCAACCAATTACAGCCGCCTGACAACCCCGACAATCGATTTCACCCCCGGTCACATTGAATACAGCGGAGATCCCCTTGATCTGGCGATTAACGGTGAGGGCTTTTTTCAGATTCAGCTTCCCGACGGCAGCTATGGTTTTACCCGTAAAGGGAACTTTCAGCTGAACGGAGAGGGAAAACTGGTTGATACCAATGGTTATCCGGTCATGGGAACCGGTGGGGAGTTGAACCTTCCTAATCCGGATGTTGATATCAGTTCTGATGGTTCCATTTGGAACGATGGTGAAAAGGTGGGTCAGGTAGCTCTCTTCAGTTTTCCCGATACCTCAATTTTACAGCGTTCTGGAAATGAAATGTTTCAGGCCAGTGATGGCAGTCAGCCTGAAGCCCTGCCCAATCCACAGATGATCCAGCGGAATCTGGAAGCATCAAATATCGATATGATGAAAAGCATGGTGAAAATGACAACAAATCTTCGTGCTTTTGAAGCAACCCAGAAAGCACTGAAGATTTACAGTGATATGGATGGAAAAGCCGCCGAATTAGGGCTGGTTCAATAAATAAAACCGGGAAGTTATATACGAGGGAGTTAGATATGATTAGAGCACTATGGACCGCGGCAACAGGGATGCAGTCACAGCAGGTGAACATGGATGTGATTGCCAATAACCTGGCCAACGTGAACAGTTCCGGCTTCAAGAAAAGCCGTGCCGATTTTCAGGACATCCTCTATCAGACCAGCAGAGCAGCCGGGACCGGGGTTGATGGTGGTGAAGTTCCGACGGGAGTTCAGATTGGTCTAGGCTCACGGGTTGCGGCAGTGCAGAAGGTTTTTACCTCCGGCGATTTTTTGCAGACAGAAAATGAGCTTGATGTCGCAATTGAAGGCTCCGGTTTTTTCCAGGTCAGACTTCCTGATGGTACCGACGCTTATACGCGCTCCGGAGCGATGAAGAAGGACAGTACCGGTCGTCTGGT
>JAMOPE010000227.1 GCA_027064785.1 Geobacteraceae bacterium | reverse complement strand
TGACAACGGTTTCGAAGGAAGCATGTCAGCCGATGCCTTCGGGATCACGGTCTGTCTCTATGCCTACAGCCATTTGTCGTTCAGCAATGATCCCAATCTGGCAGAGAGCTGCAGTCATCAATACCACCTGCTGCGAGAGTTCATGTTTGATCACGACGAGGTGAAAACCATCCTGGCGGCAACGGACTGAGGAGAAAAGATATGGACCAATACTGGCTGCTCGACATGTTGAAGATTGTCATCATCTGGATCAAGCTCCATCTGACATAATAACTCTAATCCGGTCGGGGGCTCCGGCTCTTGACCGGCCATTTTCTGCTGCCGCAGGTGGGTAAAAACGATCGATACAACAGGGTGTAAACATTAGAATTGCGATAAAAACACAGGAATCTAAAATAGATTTTTTCATCGAACTATAAATTTCAAAGGATACCGACCCTCTCCTTCCAAATATTTTGATCTCAGATTGAGAATTTAGAGTCCGCAATCAAGATAATCCACTAACAAGCACATCTACGACCTTTCCTCCAATATTCATTTTTTTTCCTACCAGAGGTGCATAAATAATACATTTCGAAAAACACTGGCAAAACGACATAAGCTATTGTTTTAATTTAACTTTTCACACTTGACAAATACCAAGTGCCACCATAGAGTCTCACAATTGCAACACACTAGCTGGCATTCGGCACCAGTCAAAAAGCTGTCGATATATATGTTCTTTGACAACTGAATAGAAAAATCATTTCGTAGGAGTTACCTCAATCTGCGAGTTGTAACTTGCTGCGGATTCACACTCAACTTGGGAGAAAATTCTATGGCAAAAGGAACAAGTCCGCCAACGATCAAAGCACCAACGATCAAAGCACCAACAGTAAAAGCACCAACAGTAAAAGCACCAACAGTAAAAGCACCAACAGTACTAAAAATAGTACAGAAAGTCGCAGCACCAACTTTAAGTGACAAACCAATAAGTGAATACCGGGCATCAATAACAACATTCAAAGGCTTCACTAGCACTAGACCCGACCAAGAAATTACTAATACCACATGGGATGAAACAAAAAATCTCGTGTGTTCCAATAAACCTGCTGTCCTCACCGACAAAAAACAGGGCACATATTTCGTACCGTGTGAGCTCAAAGACGCTCCACTTGTAGGTAAAACTCTAGAAACGGCAAAGATAAACGGCGATCCTCTCATCGGGAAAATGCGCTCTAAAAGTCATGTCACCGACAGCAATCTGCTGGCCATGGACATCGATGGTCTCAATACAAATATTGTTGAAACTGCAAGAAATAAAATGAAGGCCGATGGGATTAGTTTCTTGATGTTCACAACCTATTCCCACGGGAGTACCGACAAACCAGGAGAACGCCTTCGCCTCATCATCCCTTTGGACAAATCAGTTTCTCCGGATGAGTACCAATATATATGGAGGGCAATTGATCGACTCTACTTTGGACGGAAGGTTTTCAAGGCTGATCCTTCAGGAGTAAATCTGTATCAGCAGCAAGGTACATGGTGCTGTCATCCGAATCGACGTGACAAGGCAAATTCGTTTTGTCACGATGCTGGCCTTGCTAAAACCGACTACCTGATCAAAAAAGGGAAACCCATACAGGTTCCTAAAATTGTCAAAGCTGACGTAAGTGCAGCAACCAGTCCAAGTAACTTCAGGGAGAAAAAGTCTGAAATTTCCTACCTCAAGAGTCAAGAAATCGAGCGGACATACCCCGTTTCTGATGCCAACAAAGTTGCGGAATCTTGCAACCAGATCAAACTGTTTCGAGACACCAAAGGAAAAGGACAAAGCGAACCCAACTGGCATGACTGCCTCGGCATTGTTGGCCATTGCGAAAACGGCGAGGAACTTTGTCACGAATGGAGCTGTGGTCATTCAGGATATGATAGGCATGAGACCGAGCGGAAAATTGAATACCGAATGCAGGTTGCACCGACAACGTGTCAACAATTCCAAAAAACAAATCCTGATGGGTGCAAAGAGTGTACTCAAACTTGTCGCAGCCCCATCACCCTTGGCTGGGAGACAAAAGATCCTCTGGCAGCAATGCAACAGCAGTTCTGCCTGCTCAAAATGGGTGGGAAAGTCTTGATCGTTGACGGGAAAAGCTTGACCAAACGCACTGCAGAAGGATTGGCGCAAAATCTGGAGCTGTACGATGAAAAGAATGGCAAGCTTCTAATCAAACGTGCCCTAGTACAGTGTAAACTTTAAAGTTTCGGGTATAGGCGTTTAAGCTTAACCCGTGCATCGGCTGTTTTAAATTGCCAGTCCACATTTGTTTGACGGTTATTTCTGTCAGCATTCCACTCAGCCAC
>JAMOPE010000226.1 GCA_027064785.1 Geobacteraceae bacterium | reverse complement strand
GTCAGGGTCAACGGAGCGATTTCGTGACAGCAGTCATCATCGCACGTGTGCTCTGTATTGTCGTGATCACCCGGTGCCTCAGGGTCAGGGTAGGTGCTATCGATAACTGTTCCGTCTTCCAGTTTCCCAATAAAATTGATCGTCACTTTATCGCCTGATTTTGCTTGTGCCATGATTATTTTTCCTTGTTTGTTGAGTTTCGTTTTTTGTCTGGTGTTGTTTAGCATAGCAGTGAGAACAAATGAACTGGTTTCGACTTCAATTGAGGATATCTGCCGAATAATTAAACAATTATCTTGATTTGACCATGGCAACCTGATATTAACAGCGATTCGTTTCTGCTGCACTCTTATCACTCAGTGTTTTCCCCCGTAGTCCACTGCCTGACAAGTACCAGACTCTAGATTTTATCACTTCCCATTTTGCCGTGTTGTCCCTATGTATTGGTATGCTTTGCGGTCGAATTATTTCAGATTAAAAGAATTGGATCGCATGACAATTATTGCTGCAATGAAAAATTCAGGTCTCAATGCCAAAAATGAAATTCTATCCGGATTGACGGTTGCCCTCGCTCTGGTTCCGGAAGCAATCGCTTTTTCCTTGATTGCTAACGTCAGCCCGCTGATTGGTCTTTATTCGGCTTTTATCATTGGTCTGATTACTGCAATTATGGGGGGCAGACCGGGGATGATCTCCGGGGCAACCGGTGCGATTGCGGTGGTTATTGTCAGTCTGGTTGCAGCACATGGGGTCGAATATTTGTTTGTCGCCGTTATTTTGATGGGGATCATCCAGATGGCTGTTGGCTTTTTGCGTCTGGGCAAGTTTATCCGCCTGGTTCCGCATCCGGTGATGTTCGGCTTTGTGAACGGTTTGGCAATTGTGATTTTTTTATCGCAAATGGAGCAGTTTAAGTCTACTGATGCCAATGGCCAATCTTCGTGGTTAACCGGCCAGCCATTATGGACGATGCTTGGTTTTGTCATGGTGACGATGGCAATTATCTACTTCCTACCCAAAATGACTAAAATTGTCCCGGCCTCGCTGGCTGCAATTGTTGGGGTTTCGGTGGTTGTTATCTTCTTTGAGATCCCAACCCGAACGGTGGGGGATATTGCATCCATTTCGGGTGGCTTGCCGCAGTTCCATCTTCCCGCAGTCCCGCTTAACCTTGAAACCCTTACCATTGTTTTTCCTTATGCGTTGATTATGGCTCTGGTTGGTTTAATCGAAAGCCTTTTGACCTTAACTGTTATCGATGAAATGACCGAAACTCGCGGGCGTGGCAATAAGGAATGTCTCGCTCAGGGGACGGCGAATCTTGTGACCGGTTTTTTCGGCGGGATGGGCGGCTGTGCGATGATCGGGCAAAGTATTATCAATGTCAGTTCCGGTGGTCGTCAACGCTTGTCGGGGATTGTTGCGGCGACTGCTCTGCTTTTATTTATCCTTTTTGGTGCTCCATTGATCGAAAAAATCCCGATGGCCGCATTGACTGGATTGATGATCATGGTCGCGATCGGCACCTTTGAGTGGGCCAGCTTGAGGATTCTCCGCAAAGTTCCGATTGCCGATGTTCTGGTGATGGTGCTGGTTGCCTCGGTCACGGTCATCTATCATAATCTGGCCGTCGCAGTTTTTATCGGCGTCGTTGTCTCCGCTCTGGTGTTTGCTTGGGAAAATGCCACCCGAATCCGGGCGCGAAAGCATGTTGATGAACAGGGTGTGAAGCATTATGAAATCTTTGGCCCACTCTTTTTTGCTTCTATTGCAGTCTTTCAGGAGAAATTTGACATCCTGAATGATCCTGAAGAAGTTGTTATCGATTTTAAGGAATCAAGGGTTGTCGACCACTCTGCAATTGAAGCCTTAAGCAAACTGACCGAAAGATATGCTAAAGTAGGAAAAACTGTCCGTTTACGTCACTTGAGTGAAGACTGCCGTAAACTTCTCGACAATGCTGCTTCGATCATTGATGTAAATTATCTGGAAGATCCGAAATACAAGTTGGCGGTCGATGCACTGGCGTAGTGGTCGTTGTTATCACCGTGACTGTTCCCCATGACCTTTGGAATTAATATGAAAAAAACGTTTGAACTGACCCATCCGAAAATTAAACGCCCAAGACGCGTCGAAGCGATCAAATACGAAGTTAAAAAATACATTAAGCGGGAGCGGGGCAAAACCTTACCCGATGGTGTCGACTTTTGGGATTTCGACTGCCGTTTCGGCACCGATGAGGCGAACAGTGAAGAGATCCATCTTTCTGCTATCAACAAGGCGATCTCACAGATCGAAGCGGATCAGCTTGATTCCTTCTATCTGGAAATCCTGGTCAAGCCC
>JAMOPE010000225.1 GCA_027064785.1 Geobacteraceae bacterium | reverse complement strand
GAGTTCCCGGGAGCTGATACAGAGACTTGACGTCAGCCAACCAACCCTGTCTCGTTTACTCGCCGGGATGAACCACGAAATCGTTGTGATGGGAAAGGGACGGGCAACCTGCTACGGTCTTCCCCGCAAAGTTCATGACAAAAAAAGCCGATTCCCCGTCTACACCATCGATCCTCGGGGAGACGCTCATCTGTATGGTTATCTCACTGCACTTCAGGGGGGGCAATACTGGTGGGAAACAGTTGACAATAACGGCGAAATCCACAATCAGATCCCGTGGTTTTTACACGATCAGCGACCCAATGGTTACAGTGGGCGTTCCTTCGCCTTCCGCCAGTCTGAAAACCTGAGCCTCCCCCGCAAGCTGGCGGACTGGAACGATGACGATACCCTTTATGCCAGCAGTCTGCACGGTGAAAACCGAATTGGAAATATAATTGTCGGAGAAGAATCTCTTGCCCGCTATCTTGCACTCTCAAGGGAGCTTCCGGAACCATTGGACATGGATTCCCGTGCCTGGACATATCCGCAACTGGCACAGAAAACTCTAGCGGGTGAGCATGATTCTGCCAGTGCAGGAGGGGAACAGCCAAAGTTTTCAACATATGTCGATGATCATGGAACGCCATGCCATATGCTGATCAAATTTTCACCGGCATCGGAAAGTGATGAATCACGACGCTATGCTGATCTGCTAATTTGCGAGCACCTCGCTCTTGAGGCCATCCGCGTTGCCGGGCAGAATGCCGCCCGCTCCCGCCTACTGATTGCAGGAAATCAGGTTTTTCTGTGTCTGAAACGTTTTGATCGCCGGGGAATCAGCGGAAGGCTTCCATCTATTTCACTCAGAGCTCTCCATGCACGAATACAGGCTCCCTGCGACAACTGGATTGATGCCTCTATGCGATTAGAAAAACACCGTTTAGTCAGCAGCACAGAAGCTAAGAAACTGCGATGGCTGACTTTGTTCAGTAGCTTCATCGGTAATACCAATCAGCATTTTGGAAATATTTCTTTAATTCCTCACCAAAACGACACCTATATTTTTGCTCCGTTTTATGGAACTCGCCCGACCCATTACGAACCGGTTTCCGGTGAAATCCCGCAGCGGCTCTTTACCCCGCCAACAATTCGCAATGAAGTTGCATTGGAAAGACAGAAGGCCCTTGATGCCGCTATTTTCTTCTGGAAAAGTGCTGCTATCGACAAACGAATTTCAAAGGAGTTCAGACAGATTTGTTATGAAAACTGTGAAATTCTGCAGTTGCAAAATCAGGGAGCGAAACTCATCACGGAGAATGTTAACTCATTTAATAATAAATAGCGATTAACATTCACCCGTTTTTGTGTCACACTGTGATCTTAAAAGACTATTCAATATTTACAGAATGAGCAGGTCGAAATCGTATGAGTCATGAACAACCTAAAATTCTCTTTGTTGACAGTAATCAGTCGACCCGAAAAAGTATTGAAAAACTGCTCCGGGAAGAAAACTGGGATTGTCTTTTTGCTTCAAGTTCCCGAGAATCTCTCGATATTTTGCAAAACAGCCAGGTCGACCTGCTACTCATAACAGATCACATTGAAAGTAACGACAGCCTACAACTTCTGCTGCAGGTTCACGATCTTTATCCGAACGTTGTGAGGATCTATTTCGCCGAAGACAAAGATTCAATGGATACCGTCAGTGCCTTGGCAGAAGGGCTGGTTCAGCAGATCATTCCGAAACCTTGGATTGACCTCGAACTGATGGAAATTGTCCGCAGTGCATTACGCCAGAGTTCGCTACAAAAAAAGCACAGTCCGGAATTTCAAGCTCTTATCAATTCAATGCCCCTGCTGCCATCACTCCCTGAGAGCTACTCGAATGTGCGATCGTGCATTGTCGGTGATGAAGTCAATATTGAAAAAATGGCTGAATATATCAGTCAGGATGTTGCCATCTCGACAGCACTGCTCCACTGGGCGAACTCCGCCTTGTTCGGTCAACGCTTTCAAGTTGATACCATCAAAAAAGCAATTATTGTCCTTGGAACCGACATTGTAGAAAATCTCATCCTGTCGGAGTCAGTCAACCGTATACTCGCGGGCAAATTGCCTGACATCAAAGGGTTTGACTTTAGCAAATTTAAAAAACACTCAATGGCAACAGCCGTGTTATCCAGACTGCTCATCAAATCGCTGTTACCGACAGACTATGTTGAGCACGATCGGGCATTCATTGCCGGGCTATTGCACGATATGGGTAAACTTGCCTCTGCGAGCTTTTTCCCTCAATATTTTGAAAAAGCAATCGAATTGGCGAAAAAGCGATCGTGCGACCTCTCCGAAGCGGAAAAGGAAATCTA
>JAMOPE010000224.1 GCA_027064785.1 Geobacteraceae bacterium | reverse complement strand
GGACGGGCATCAAGCTATTCAAGAACTCACTGTTTTTACGAATTTTTCACAGATAAACATTAAAGGGCTACCCCTATTTCTACCCCTAAAAGTTCATGCGACCCTCAAAAAAACAGCTCAATGAAAACGAGGTCTAAATCTTACCTAAGGAGGCGAGGTGATCGCTCCCAATTTGTCGATTTCATCAAGAACAACTTGTGTAGCCTGAATCAGATCAAGAATCAACTATTTATTGATGTCCAGCATCCCTTCATATTCGCCACGATTCCGGAGATTATGGCAGTGAGCAAGGACACGCCGCACTTTGGTGTCTCCCCCCAGGGTATGTGGCAGACATTGAAAAAAATATATCGATTATCTGACCGATACCCCTGCCAACGCAGGGCTGCTAACGCGAGAGCATGAGCCGCATTATATGCCAGGTCAAAACGGCTTTCGAGTGACAAGGTATTGAGGCGCGCATCTTTAAGGCGCAGGCGACCAGAGTTTACCAAACCGTCAAACTCGGTCTGGTCACCCGGCTCCGTTTTCAGTTGCCCAATATTTACTAAATTTTCAAACTGTGGAGATGTCAACTTCGGTCCCGATCAAAAAAATCATCGGCTGCTGAATAACCCGTGTCACAAAGCTGTTATCGGAGGCTATTCTAGTCCTGAATTCTTCTGATGTATAGATCGTTGGATTAACAGATCGACCAATTCTGGATTCTATCACTGTAAATGCGTCCAATACTTCTGAATAAGATAATTTATCAGCAACAATCATGATGTCAACATCGCTGCCGGCCCGATCTGTTCCTTTGGCAACCGACCCATAGATAAAAGCGCAGTTGACGTCGTCTCGGTAACGAGATAGCCCTTCTCTCAGAAAATCGGCCAAGCCAAACGTTTTCTGCACAATCCCTTTCAGCTCATCAAATATCGGTGAATTCTCGTTAGCCTGATAGTGCTTTTGATTACCAATATATTTAATAGTCAGCAGACCCGCCGCAGAAAGCTTTTCAAGCTCACGCTGCACACTGCCAACACCGACCCCAGCAAACCTGACAATTTCTTTGGCATAATAACTTTTGCCGGCGTGACCAAACAAAAGTCCCAGAATCTGCCGCTGCGTTTTGGTAAACAGAGCCTCACCTAAATTATGTGACTTATCATCAATCGTTCCCATGAAAGGAACTATAGTTCCCAATTTGGGTTTTTACAAGCAAAAAATATGGTCGCGAATATATCAGCCAACTCAACGCTCTTCAGGAGATCTCCATTGCAGAAAATGATCTAGAGCATCGATACTCCCAACCAATTCACGTGCTAATCTCAAGCGTTCCAGTAATCTGTCTCTCTCTTCCTCATTCAAACCTGATAGACAAGATCGACCAGTGCCTAATCGAAGTCTTTGGCCTTTCGATTTAAACGGGTCTGAGCATTCATAGTTCGCCACCGGCAAGGCTTGTTCACAATAACAACAACGTCCCATCCATCCCGTTCAAGTTTTATTCCGCCCAGTTTTCAATCAACAATCCACGCACCCTGGAAAACTCTTTGACATTATTGGTAACCAACCGCAGACCCGATGATCTTGCGTGACCGGCAATCATCATATCATAAGGTCCAATTGGCTGTCCTGCGCGATACAGCTCAGCCCGAAGCTGTCCAAAATGATATGCTGCCTTATCGTCAAAAGGTAATACTTCTAGTCTTGCAACCATCGCTTCGATATCGGCAAGATTACGTTCAACCTGCTGTGAATGCTCGGCTCCAAAAATTAGTTCGCCAAGCGTAACAACAGAAATACACATTTGCCCTTGGTGTTGATTAAAAAGTTTTCTTACCCGATCAGGGCGATTTTTGAGGGTATAAATAACAATATTTGTATCCAGCATATATTTCAACATTACATTGTTTCCCGCAACTGATCTTTTGGCTGTACCCGTTCCATCATAAAATCACTTGAAACACCCGGAGCACTGAACCAGTCATCCCAAGATTGACCAACTGGATAAATAATTCGTTTACTACCAATGGCAGTGATTTCAACGTCAATAACCGTCTCAGGAAATGCGATTGCTTTAGGTAAGCGCACAGCCTGGCTTCTATTACTCTTAAAAATTTTAGTTTGAATACAACCCATACCAACACCTCCATAATAAATTATCAGACATCAATATACTACAATACCAATAATGGATATGTCAACGGGATATACGAAAAGCTATTGAGGTAATTTAAAACAGTAAAAAAGATTGGGCATGCTCTATTGAGAGCTATTTTCTCAGGACTTGATAGCAATCAACAACAAAGCAACAAAGTGCCTGTCCCTTAGTTGTTACTGCGGAGAAGACGCAGTGGGGGATAG
>JAMOPE010000223.1 GCA_027064785.1 Geobacteraceae bacterium | reverse complement strand
CCGTAGCAATTCCGACCAGATCCTGCTCTTCACGCAGACCATGCTGATATTGTTGAACTCCGAGAAACCTACGCACCTGCCTCTCACCGACACTGAAATTTGTTGCAGAATCATCTGCCAGTGACATTCGAGCCAGCTTACGCATCACTGCTGCGATATTGCGATCAAGACTCCGAACACCAGATTCACGCGTATAACTTCTGATAATCTCATAAATCGCCCGGTCAGAAAAACGGATCTCTTTATCGTTCAGACCATGAGCTTTGATCTGCTTACCCAGAAGATAACGCCGGGCAATGTGGAGCTTCTCTTCCTCGGAATAACCCTCAACCTGGATCACCTCAAGGCGGTCATGCAAGGGTCTCGGAATGGCCTGCAGGCTGTTTGCTGTTGCAATAAACAGAACCTGTGACAAATCGTAATCAACATCAAGGAAATGGTCGGCAAAACTATTATTCTGTTCGGGATCAAGAACCTCAAGAAGAGCTGATGATGGGTCACCGCGAAAGTCGGTACTCATCTTATCGAGCTCATCGAGCATAAATACGGGGTTCTTCACTCCGGCTTTGCGTAAGCCCTGAATAATTTTACCCGGCATTGCTCCAATATAGGTTCGCCGATGACCACGAATCTCAGCCTCATCGCGAACCCCACCCAGCGAAATGCGAATAAATTTCCGCTGCAATGCTTTGGCAATTGATTGTCCCAGCGAGGTTTTTCCGACTCCGGGAGGACCGACCAGGCATAAAATAGGCCCCTTGATCTGCTTCACCAATGCCTGAACAGCAAGATAATCAAGAACACGATCCTTGACCTTTTTCAAACCATAGTGATCCGCCTCAAGAATCTCTTCTGCGGTTTCAAGATCATAGCGATCTTTCGTCCCCTTCTGCCACGGTAAAGCCAGCAGCCACTCAATATAATTACGGACAACTGTTGCTTCGGCCGACATCGGTGACATCATCTTAAATTTACGGAGTTCTGCCTGCGCCTTTTCAGTGGCCTCCTTCGACATTCTCTTTTTCTTTATTTGTTCCTCAAAATGGAGGATTTCCTGCTTAAATTCATCCTGTCCACCAAGCTCTTTCTGAATCGCCCGCATTTGCTCATTCAGATAGTATTCTTTCTGACTTCGCTCCATCTGGCTTTTAACCCGACTGCGAATACGGTTTTCGACTTGGAGAATTTCAATTTCCTGTTCGAGGAGAACCAGAATATGCTCAAGACGTTCAGCAGGATCAGTAAGCTCAAGAATTTCCTGCTTATCAGCGATCGGAACCTGAAGATAACCGGCAACGGTATCAGCAAGACGAGACGGGTCATCAATCCCGGAAATCGTTTGACTGACCTCGGTCGGAACTTTCTTACTCAGCTGAATATAGGCTTCAAAACTACTGTTAATTGCCCGGATAACGGCTTCAACCTCGGAAGAGTCAGCCAGGAAGTCATCGAGAGGCTCAACGACCGCCTGAAAAAGCTCATCATTCTCGACAAAAGAACTGACTTTTGCCCGCCAACACCCTTCAACCAAAACTTTAACAGTCCCATCGGGGAGCTTAAGCAACTGGACAACTTTTCCGACGGTTCCAACTCGATAAAGGTCGCCTTCTTCCGGAGAATCGACTTTAGAATCACGCTGGCTGAGAAGAAAAATCAATTTGTCGTTTTCTGAGGCTTCCTCCAATGCTGCAATCGACTTTGCACGTCCGACAAACAGTGGAGAGACCATATACGGGAAAATAACAATATCCCGCAATGGAAGCAGGGGCAGCAAACGGGGAGACGTAAATGGAAGTTTTTCTTCAATTGGTGAGTCTGACATAAGCACAGATCCATAAAGTGAAAAGGAGCGCACCTGTCATTGACAAATCTGCGCTCCTTTAATTTTATATAAAATTAAATAAACTAGGCACTTTCAGCGATATCGTAAAGGACAATCGGCTCCGCACCTTTTGTAATGACCTCTTCGTTCAAAACAACTTCTTTGACCCGATCCTGTGATGGGATATCGTACATCACATCAAGCATGGCATTCTCGAGGATCGATCGCAAACCACGCGCACCCGTCTTACGCCCCAGCGCTTCTTTGGCTATTGCAACCAAAGCACCGTCGGTAAATTTAAGATGGACGTTTTCCATATCAAACAACCGCTGATACTGTTTCACTAGAGCATTTTTCGGTTCACGCAGAATCTGGATCAATGCTTCTTCATCCAGTTCGCCAAGGGTCGCAATCACTGGCATCCGCCCGACAAACTCAGGAATCAAACCATATTTAAGCAGATCAGTCGGCTGAACCTTACCAAGCAATTCACCCAGGTCCTCTTCCTTAATCGAACGAACCTCGGCACCGAAACCC